>JBAPYC010000921.1:0-7524 GCA_049284535.1 Streptosporangiaceae bacterium | reverse complement strand
GTCCACAGACCGTAAGACCACAGACCGTCAAAGCACAGACCGTCAGACCACAGACCGTCAAAGCACAGGCCGTCAGACCACGGGGAGAAACCGGAAGCGAGGGACCCGCGATGACCGTACTGGAACTGCGGGATATTACGAAGACCTACGGATCGGGGGCGGCCGAGGTGCACGCCCTGGATCGTGTCAGCCTGTCGGTCGACGCGGGCGCCATGGTGGCGGTGATGGGGCCCAGCGGCTCGGGCAAGTCCACGCTGCTGACCATCGCGGGCAGCCTGGAGGCCCCGTCCAGTGGTGAGGTGCTGGTGGCGGGCGAGCCCCTGTCGGGGATGTCGCGCAGCGGCAAGGCCCGGCTGCGGCGGCGCACGGTCGGGTTCGTCTTCCAGGATTTCAACCTGCTGCCCGGGCTCACCGCGGCCGAGAACGTGGCGCTGCCACTGGAGCTCGACGGCGTGCCTGCGGGGAAGGCACGCGCGGCGGGCATGCGGGCGCTGGAGGGTCTGGGCCTGGGCGAGCGCGCGGCCCGCTTCCCGGATCAGCTGTCCGGCGGTGAGCGGCAGCGGGTCGCGATCGCGCGGGCGGTGGCCGGGGAGCGCCGGCTGCTGCTGGCCGATGAGCCGTCCGGCGCGCTGGACTCGGTGAATGCCGAAGCCGTGATGCGGCTGATCCACGAAGCCTGCAAGCGCGGCGTGGCCGCCGTGGTGGTGACCCACGACGCGCAGCTGGCCTCGTGGGCGGACCGGGTGGTGTTCCTGCGGGACGGGCGGGTGGCCGACCAGACCTCGCCGCTGCCGGGACCGGAGTCCCTGCTCGCGCCGGGGGCCGGGCAATGACCACGGCGCTGGGTGAACGGCCGTCCCGGGCCGGCAGCCACGGGGGCTTGCCCGCCCGCCGGGCCGTGATGCGCTGGGCCTGGCGGATGTTCCGCCGGGAATGGCGTCAGCAGTTCCTGATGCTGGCCCTGATCACCGTGGCGGTGGGCGCCACGGTGATCGGCGCGGCGGTGGCCA
Organism: Streptosporangiaceae bacterium; assembly: GCA_049284535.1. GTDB lineage: Bacteria > Actinomycetota > Actinomycetes > Streptosporangiales > Streptosporangiaceae > Palsa-504. The sequence goes on along the minus strand of JBAPYC010000921.1, from coordinate 6,514 downwards.
CGGACACCCTGCCCCCGGCCGGCGCCGGGTTCGGCACCGCGACCGACCTGGCCACCTTCGGCGGCGGCCCGCAACTGACCGGGCAGATCGCGTCGCTGCGGCAGCGGTTCGGCCGGGTGGACGTGATCGAGAACCAGGCGATGACGGTTCCCGGCTCGGTCGAGACCTTCACCCTGAGGGCCCAGGATCCGCACGGGCCGTTCGGCCAGTCCATGCTCTCGCTGATCAGCGGCAGGTACCCGGCCGGGCCGGGTCAGGTGGCCCTGACGCCGGACCTGGCCCGCACCCTGAACCTCAAGGCCGGCGACCTGTGGTCAAAGGACGGCAAGAGCTGGCGGGTCACCGGCATCGTGGCGAACCCGCAGAGCTTGCTGGACGAGTTCGCGCTGGTAGCGCCGGGTCAGGTCACGACGCCGACAGAGGTCACCGTGCTGTTCGACGCGCCGGGGAAGGCCACCTCGATCGGGCCGACCGTGGTGAGCCGGCAGTCGGCCGCGGCGAGCAACCCGCTGAACCCCGAGACCATCGTGCTCGGGCTGGCCACGGTGGGCATGCTGCTCATCGCCCTGGTGGCCGCGGGCGGCTTCACCGTGCTGGCCCAGCGGCGGCTGCGCTCACTGGGGATGCTCGGCTCGCTCGGGGCCACCGACCGGAACATCCGGCTCGTGGTCCGGGTCAACGGCCTGCTGGTCGGCCTGGCCGGCGCGGTGGCCGGGTTCGTGATCGGCATGGCGGCCTGGCTGGCCTACCGGCCGCGGCTGGAGTCCAGCGCGCACCATGTCATCGGCGTGTTCGCAGTGCCGTGGGCGGTGATCGGGCCGGCGCTGGTCCTGGCCGTGCTGGCCTCGTTCCTGGCCTCCGGCCGGCCCGCCCGGTCGGTAACCCGGATGCCGGTCGTGGCCGCGCTGTCCGGGCGGCCCGCGCCGCCCAAGGGGGCGCATCGTTCGGCCGTACCCGGCGTGGTGCTGATGGTGGGCGCCGCGGCGTTGCTGGCCTACGGCGGGCACAGTGTGAACGGCGGCGGCGCGCTCTTTGTCGTGGCCGGGCTGGTCGCGCTGGTCGTCGGGGTGATCATGATCGCCCCGCTGGGCCTGGCCGTGCTCGGCCGGCTCGCCCGCCCGGCTCCGGTCGCGGTGCGCCTGGCCCTGCGGGACCTGGCCAGGTACCGGGCCCGCTCGGGCTCGGCGCTGTCGGCCATCAGCCTCGGCGTGTTCATCGCCGCGCTGGTCTGCGTGCTCACCGCGCAGCGGTACGGGAACCCGCTCGACTACACCGGCCCGAACCTGGCCTCCAACCAGATCATCGTCTACACCGCGCAGGGCGGCCCCGGACCTGGCCCCGGCGGATCCGCCGGCACCACGCCGCAACCCAGCATGAAGGTGCAGACGGCCACCGCCCAGGGAATCGCCGGCGCGCTCGGCGGGCACGACATGATCACGCTCGAGCAGGCCGACGCTCATCTCCAGCACGCCGAAGCCAGCGGCCGGCAGTGGTCCGGCACGATCTACGTGGCGACCCCGCAGCTCCTGGCGGCGTTCGGGATCAGCCCGTCCCAGGTCGAGCCGGACGCCGACATCCTCACCATGCGACCCGGCCTGGCCGGGGTATCGCGTATGCAGCTGCTCCACGGGGACAAGGGCGGCCCAGTCGGGGGCGGGTCCAGCGGCCAGCCTGTGTCCTTCCCCTGCCCGGCCAGCTCGTGCCTGGCCAACCCGGTGATCCAGGAGGTCAGCGGGCTGCCATCTGGGACCTCTGCGCCCAACACCGTGGTCACCGAGCACGCCGTGCAGCAGTTCGGCCTGCAGACCGCGGCGGACGGCTGGCTGCTGCAGCTGCCGCACCCGCCGACCGCGGCGCAGATCAGGAACGCGCGGCAAACCGCCGCCGCGGCGGGCATGTCGGTCGAGACCAGGTCCAGCACGCCGACTTCGTCGGAGATCACCGGCTGGGCCACCGTGTTCGGCCTGGCGCTCGCGCTGGGGATCCTGGCTATGACGGTCGGCCTGATCCGCAGCGAGACAGCCAGCGACCTGCGCACGCTGACCGCCGCCGGGGCCAGCGCCTGGACCCGGCGCACGCTGACCGCGGCCACGGCCTGGGCCCTGGCCCAGGCCGGCGCGATCCTCGGCGTCCTGGCCGCCTACGTCGGGGCCATCGGGTACGCCTGGGACAACCCGCTGGACGGGCTGTCCGAGCTGTCCAACATCCCGCTGGCGAACCTGCTGGTCCTGCTCATCGGCATGCCGGTGGCCGCGGCCGCGATCGGCTGGCTGCTGGCCGGGCGGGAACCGGACGGCCTGGGCCGCCAGCCGACCTGAGCTCCTTATTTACTGGCTGTTGCCCGGTGGAGGGACCAGGCGAGGGCGGCGAGGGCGAAGACCGGGAGCGCCCACCATGCGTTCACCCGCGCCACGTGGGTGAGGATCGCGGTCAGGGCCAGCCCGGCCACGACTCCGGCGACGAGGCGCCAGTCGTCACCGACGATGAAGTCGTAGGAGTACCAGTCGCTGACCCAGCGCTTCTTTTTCTACAGCGGCTTGCCTGGCGGCGGCGACCTCCCGCTGGTAGGCGCTCGCTTCGTCATGCAGCGCCTTGTAGCCGGTCGCGCGGAGCACTGCCTTGCGCAGCCACTGCAGGCCGAAAATCGCCAGCAGCGCGCCGATGACCAGGCGCAGCGCGGTCAGCGGCAGATAGCCGATGGCCGGGCCGGCCGCAGCGGTAATCACGGCGAGCACGACCAGCGTCAGACCCATGCCGCCGAACGTGGACTTCCACTCCCGGGTGATACCCACGGCCAGGACAATGGTCAGCGCCTCCACCGCCTCGACCACACAGGCGACGAAGACGGTCAGGATCAGCGGGAGCGCACTCAACAGATCTCCTCAGCTACCTCGCCTGATCGTCCGCGCCGGCATGGCGGCGGCCAGCCAGCAGGCAGGCTACCGCGAAACCGCTGACAACGATGCCGACGATACCGGCGACGTGACCGATGCGCGCGATGGAGTGAGCGGCCAGCACCCCAGAACCCAGCGCAAAGGCCAGCCAGGGCACGCGCAGCACGAGCGCCCGGACAGCGAACGGGCGGTAGCGCAGTCCGGCGGCCGCTGCGAGTGACGGCATAGCCGCCGCGAACCATGCCCCCGTGCGCCCGCGCCGGACGGACCGCGCGTCCCGTCCGGGACGTCTGTGGCGCCACCAGTTCCTCACCGCCGCACCGCTGAAGTAGGCCAGCTGATCGCCGCCGATCACCGCGGCGGCAACCGGGACGGCAACGGCGAACCCCGGCCGGCCGGCCCCGATCAACGCTCCCGCCAGAAGCGTGATCGTCCCGCCTGGCAGCAGCACCGCCGGCAGAGCGACGATCTCCACGACGACGGCGGCACACAAGACACAGACTGCAGCGGCCGTGGGCATGGCGTTCAGTGCGGACGGCAGCGGGGAGGCAGCCTCCAGCGCAATTGTCATGAGCGGGCGATGACTGCACGCTGCGGACAACGCCTCATTAGGGCGTCTCGGCCGGCTGAGCCGGTTGCTGTCCGGGCGCGACCTGCTCCGCTGGCTGCTGAATATCGCTGCGGGTGATGGCGAGGAAGGCGACGCAAATCGCGACGGCGAGCGTGGTGACCACCGCGGTGGGGCCCTCGCCGACGCCGAGACCGCTGACCGATGGTGCCTTGCCGACATAGTCGGCAATCGACGCTCCCAGCGGCCGGGTCAGCACGTAAGCCCACCAGAACGCGGTGATGGAGTTGAGGCCGAGCAGCCAGCCGGCGGCGGGGACCATAATGGCCGCGAAGAACAGCACGACCGAGGAGAGGTAGCCCAGGCCCAGCGTGGTGGCGGTGAAGTCGCCGAGTGCGGTACCGAGCGCGAAGGTGGCGAACACCGTCGCCCAGTAGAACATCTCCCGGCGGCGGGTGACGATGCTGTGGATGGACAGCGTGCGCTCGCTGCGGTACCAGACGGTGAAGACCCCGGCGAGGACGACGGCCCACAGCAGCGTGGTCGCCGCGTAGGGCAGGCCGAAGGTGAGGTGGAGGGTGTCCGACACGCCGGTGCCGAAGATCGCGATGGCATAGGCCAGGAACCAGTACGCGACGGCCGTGTACCGCCGGACCCGGAACTGCCAGACCAGCCCGATGACCAGGAGGCCGACCTCGACCGCGGCGCCCACGACGTGGCTGCCGAGGGCGAGGTAGTCGGAGGTGGCCTCACCGCCCGCGGTGGTGAGCAGCTTCACCACCCAGAACATCAGGGTGATTTCCGGTACCTTCGCCGCCAGGGGCTCCGGGAAGGCCTGGCGGCGATGGCTCGTCATGTGGCTGGTTACCTCCGGTTGCCTGTCTGCAGGGCACTCATGCTAAGACTCCGGCAGCCTGCCGAGCGACCTCCCGGAGGACGAAATTCCCTGACCCCTGCTCCTCCTCAAGTCGGAGGACTGGGCCGGGGATCTGGTCAGCCGGAACGAATGCCGGTGGCAAAGGCGCCCCAGCCGAGCCGCAGCAGCTGAGCCTGGTAGCCGAGGGCTTCCAGCAGGGGAACCACCTCGTCATAGTGGTCCTGGATCTCGATCTTGATGCAGTGCACGTTCGCGGTCCACTGGCCGTGCCGGAGCAGCTCGTGCCACCCGGTCTCGATGTTGACCAGCAGGTAGTCGACGGGTGCGGGCCCGGTGAAGCCGGCGAGCACTGCCGCCGCATCGATGCCATCGATATGCCGCACCGTGGCCTTCGAGCCATTCCGGGGCACATGGCCAGTCCCGGGAACAGGGCTCGTGACGATCTGGCCCCACGCATCGGGCTCCCAGGTGACGGTGAGCGTCTCGTCGCAATGCCAGACGGCCGCTTCCCGCAGAGTGCACCGGCTGCCGAAGCGGGCCAGGTTACGCCGGGCCAGGACCGCGTTATCGTGGTCGGCCTCCACGCCGAGCACGCGGGCCTGCGGATAGCGGGCGGCGAGGTCAGCCGCCAGCAGGCCGATGTGGGCGCCGAAAACCGCGGCGTGCCGGACCGGCCGGTTCAGCCCGGCCGGGGGCAGATGGTGCCCGAGATGCAAGAACTCCAGCGCCGCGCGGTCGCGGGACCGGGGGCGCAGCCACACGGTGTTGCCGCCCAGTTCCCTGACCCGGACGGGCACGGCGGTGTCCGCCGTGGGCTCGGGCTGCTCCCCCAGGATCGCCTCGGCTGACACCAGCCGGGTCATGGTGGCCTTGCTGGCCAGACCGGTGACCCGGGAGATGGAGTGCCAGTACGGCAGCGAATGGATCCGACGGGCGATGGGCGTAGCGGCCCCTCGGTCGCGGCTGCTGCTCACACGCCCTCCTGATCTCTACCTATACACCTAAGGTGGTTAGGTGTAAGAATACAGAGTACGGTACGCCACACCGTGCGCGGATGCCTAAGATGCGGAGATTGGCGGGTGGGGGTGTGATGTCCCGGTTTGGTGATCTTGAAGCGGCGATCATGGATGTGATGTGGGCGGCGCAGGGGCCGCTGCGGGTTCGGGAGGTGGCCGCCGGGCTGCACCGGGATCGTCCGCTGGCGTTCAATACCGTGCAGACGGTGATGGAGAACCTGTTCCGCAAGGGCTGGCTGGACCGGGACCTGGATGGGCGGGCGTACTGCTACCGGGCGGTGCGGTCCCGGGAGGAGTACGTGGCCGGGCTGCTCGGCGAGGCGCTGGCCGTGGCCCGGGACCCGGCTGCCACCTTGCTGCGCCTGGTGGAGGACCTGGATCCGGCCGAGGTAGCTCAGCTGCGGGCGGCGCTGGACGCCGCCGTCGAAGGAGGATCACGGCAGTGACGATGATGGTCCCCGTGCTGCTGGCCGGGTACGCGCTCGCGGTGGCCTCGGCTGCGCCCCGGTGGCTGTCCCGCGCGTCGTGGCCCCGGCGGCTGCCCCGCGTCGGTATCGCCGCCTGGCTGGCGCTGACCGTGACCTTCGTCGTATCGGTGCTGCTGGCCGGTCTGCTGATCGCGATCCCCTGCCTGCCGGACGGGGTCAACCTGGACCTCGCCGCCGAGCTGCGCAACCACTACTCCTCCGCACCAGGAATCCTGACCGGCGGCGCAGCGGCCGCGGCGTCACTGGCCCTGACCGGACGCCTGGCCTGGGCCGCCGTGTCGGCCATGGCCACCGCCCGGCGCCGCCGGGCCCAGCACGACGAGACGCTGGCCCTGGTCGGCCGGCCCGGGCCTGCCCCGGGCGTGGTGGTTCTGGACGATGACCAGCCCCTGGTGTACTGCCTGCCCGGACGGGGCCGCATCGTGGTCACTACGGGAGCGCTCGGTCGCCTGGACCATGCCCAGCTCCAGGCGGTCCTGGCCCATGAGCGGGCCCATCTGTCCGGCCGCCACCACCTGCTCATCATGGCGGCCCGGGTCCTGCCCGCTGCCTTCCCCGGCATCCGGTTCCTGGCCATCGCCGCCGACCAGATCGGCGCCCTGGCCGAGATGGCGGCCGACGATACCGCCGCACGGCACTACCGGCTGCCGCTCGCGCGTGCCCTGCTGGCC
>JBAPYC010000920.1:0-10055 GCA_049284535.1 Streptosporangiaceae bacterium | reverse complement strand
CCGGCACCACCACCGGGCCAAGCAGGCCGACGGCTGGCGGCTGGAACAGCCGGAACCGGGAGTGCTGAGATGGCACACCCCGGCCGGACGGACGTACACCGTCACGCCTACCCGGTACACCGCCTAGTTAGCCCGGTACCGGGGTGAGGACCGCGGTCGATGGGGTACACGTTGGCTCATGGCTGATCTCATTGACCTGGCTGGCAAAGTAGTGATCGTCACCGGCGCGTCTTCCGGTATCGGGGCGTCCACCGCGCGTCAGCTGCATGCCGCCGGGGCGTATCCGGTGCTGGCCGCGCGCCGGGCCGACCGGCTGGCCGTGCTGAGCAAGGAACTGGACGGGGCGCTGGCCGTGCCTACCGACGTGACCGACCCGGCGCAGGTGCGCGAGCTGGTGAGCGCCGCCCTCGACGGGCACGGGCGGATCGACGGGCTGGTGAATAACGCCGGCGCCAGCTCTCACGGCCCGCTGGACCAGGTGGACCTGGCCGAGTTCAGTCAGATCCTGGAGCTCAACGTGGTCAGCGTGCTGACGGTGACGCAGGCGGTGCTGCCGGCCATGCGGGAGCAGGGGTTCGGGCGGATCGTGAACATCAGCTCCGGCACCACCCGGCGAGTCGCGGTCGGAGTCGGCGCCTACGCGTCGAGCAAGCTGGCGGTCAACATGCTCAGCGGGGTCCTGCGGCAGGAACTGGCCGGCGACGGTATCGCGGTGTCGCTGCTGCTGCCCTCGATCACCGCGACCGAGTTCGGCGACGGCATGTTCAAGCTCGGCGCCTCGCCCCGGCCGGGCATGGTGGTGCACAGCCCGGACTACGCGGCCGGATTCGTTCTCCGGCTGCTGCGCACCGGCGAGGAGTCGTTTGATATCCCGCACGGGCCGGAGCAGCCCGAGCTCGCGCAGGTGCCCGGGGCCGCCTAGTCCCGACGTGCCTAGTCCCGACGTGCCTAGTCCCGACGTGCCTAGTGTCCGGATCGTCTAGAGGAACGAGGTCTCGCGGGTCAGGCCGTAGCGGGGGTGGGCGCCGATGACCATGGACTCGAAGATGCCGTAGCCGGTGGCGTCGCCCTCGCGGCAGCGGACCACGCAGTCGCGGAGCTGGTGCACCTCCTGCAGCGTCTTGACGTCGGACATGTCGGCGTAGCGCTCGCCGTCTAGGTGCGTGGGGCCATGCCACTGACCGTGACGGTCGCCCTTGAAGCCGAAGTACAGGCCCGTGCCCAGGTGGAAGCCGGTGTCGCTGATGGGCTCGACCTCGACCGTGCGGGTCTTGCCCCAGCCCGCGTCGAAGGTCAGCTTGCCGCCCAGCAGGCGCCGGTTGACCGGGTCGTACTTCAGCTCGTCCTGCACGCTGTACAGCGGCGACTGAGTGCCGTCGGAGGAATTGACGAACCCGGAGAAGTACGTGACCTCGTCGTCGACGGTCTGCAGGTAGTGGTGGATCTCGTACTGGCTGCCGTCCGGCCGGCGCATGTACAGCGGGCTCCAGGTGAGCATGAAGTCCTGGTTCAGGCGGTTCGGCCGGAAGACATCCGGTGGTGGGTCACCGACGTCCATCCGGACTCCCCAGGAGTGATCCCGGAAGCCGAACCACTCCTCGTCCCGGACCTCGATCTCCTGGCCGTCGATCCAGATCCGGCCGCTGATCGTGGAGGCCTGGTGATAACGCAGCAGGTCCGAGCAGATCCGGAAGCCGTACGGCTCGCGCTGCGCGTCCTTGGCCTCCAGGAACGGCGGAAGCACGCCGCGGGTGGTCAGGTCGAACCGGATCGGGAGCATGTGGTTCTCCCGCAGCACCCAGCGGACCGCGTTCAGCGGCTCGATGACCTCGTAATCCAGCGGGCCGACACCGACCCGCTCCGGGTCCGCGTCGAGCTGGCGGCTGGCCCGGACGGTCAGCTGTTCCTTGCCGCGGGAGATGCCAGCGAACATGTCGATGACGTTGCGGTTGTGGTACTTGCCGATGCCCACGTCCACCTGGAGCGAACCGTCCCGGGCGAACAGCGAGCTCCACAGCTTCTCAGTCCAGGAGATGTCGGCGTGGCTGATGGTGGCGAACGTCTCCGGGGTCTGGTGGCACAGCAGCTCGTCGGCGGGGACGATCTTCTGCATCGACTGGCGCACGGCAGTTGCCTCCTTATGGCCGGGGACCTCAGCGGATAGGCGAGAACGAGCCGGGCATGTCGTTGGCCACCAGCGCGGTACCGAAGATCGTCGCGGCAGCGTTGTCGTCGTCCAGCGGGTCGGGGTAGAGGGCCTTGGTATCGGGTGAGAAGTCCCAGTCGATCTGGTCCAGCACCCCGGCCACGGCGGCGAACGGGCGCAGGCCCGAGGTGTACATGCGGGTTGCGGCCCAGATCCGCTGGGCCCGGTCGAGCCCTGCGAACTGTTGGTACAGGTCCATGTGGGTGCGGCTGAGCTCGGTGGTGAGATCCGGCCAGGCCTGCGGGGACAGCACCTCTTGAGATTTATCGGGGCGGTGGCCGAGCACGGTGGCCTCGGTGACCGCGGCGAGCAGCTGGTCCGGTTCGGTGAACGTCGTGCCCCAATCGTTGATCTCGAAGCTGGTGAAGGCGGCCGGGTCGAAGGTCAGGGCGATGGTCAGCCCGGCGTAGGGCGGGGTGAGCCGCTCGGCCCAGGGGTAACCCCAGGCGCTGGGGCCCAGCGACAGGTAGTCGCGCACGATGGTGTGCCTGCCGTCCGGCCGGGGGTACGGGCCGGAGTCGCAGATGCCGACCCGGGAGTCGCAGAAGTACAGGAACGAGTAGCCGGACACGGTGGCGTTGAGCCGCTTCAGGGCCTTGGCCGCGGCCGGGTCGAGCAGCTGGCCCTGGCCGGTGAGCTCCTCGACCTCCGCGGCCGGCAGGTAGCGGTTGGTGAAGCCCGCGTCCTTGTAGTCCAGCGTGCCGTCGCCGCGCAGGGCCAGGGCCAGGCGCCGCCAGAAGTCGACCACGGCGCGGATCTCGTCCAGGCGCTCGTCCCGGCGCAGCTTGCCCATCTGGATCAGGCACTCCCGGCCGCACAGGTAGTGGTAGCCCACCATCCAGATCCACAGCGGGCTGACCTGCCCGGGTGCGGTCCGCAGCCGGCGGCCGATCTCCTCCGCCGGCAGCGCGGCGTCGATGACCGGGACCCGGGCGCCGTAGGTGTGGAAGTCGTCGATGACGGACAGGGTCATGTAGGGCAGCATCGGGAACAGCTCGGAGGTGAACGCGGAGCGGCGGGTCATCTCGGGCTTGAACGCGCGGCCCATGTGCTGGACCAGGTCATCGAGCTTGCCGTCGGTCAGGTCCTCAGCGATTAGCTCGTCCAGGGCGGCCGGGGACACGGTGACGTCGAAGTCCTTGACCGCGATGTCGTCGCCGACCCGGCGGATGTAATCCCACCAGCGCTCGGAGACCTCACGGGATGGCGGATCGGCCTGCCCGTTCGGCTCATTGTCGGCGGTCCTTATCTCGCCGGCCTCCAGTGTGACGCCGGCGCCGTCCGGGATGTCCTGGGTGAGGCTGGTGCCGACCAGGCAGGGCACCTCGAACTCGCGGGACACGATGGCCAGGTGCGAGCGCAGCGTCCCGTCCAGGCAGACGATGCCGCCGAGCCGGCCGAGGATCGGGGACAGGAACGTGGTGCCGCCCGAGGAAACCAGCGCGATGGTGGATTCCAGGTCGGTGTCGATGGACTCGATCACGTCCGACGGGGAGCGGAAGTGCCGGACGGTTCCCGTGACCGGGGTGAAGGTGAAGGAGGGGGTGCCCTTGCCAATGACGGTCATGGTTGTTGCCTCCGGTTTCAGCCCAGCTCGTTTGAACCCAGCGGCCGGAAGCAGCTGTCCCGGTCCTGGGGCACGAAGACCCCGCCGATGAGCTGCAGGGCCAGGTTCGGGTCGCTGAACTTGGCGTAGGACTGCGCGATCCGCGGGGTGACGGTCCAGTCGATCTCGTCGTAGCAGCCGGCCAGCCGGGCCCAGGCCTTCAGCTTCCAGGCGTACATCTGGGTGGCGTAGAGGTTGCGCTCCTCCGGATCGGTCTCGGCCAGCCGCTGGTACAGGGCCCGGTGGGCCTTGCGGATGGCGCCGGTGGCCTCGTCGAGCTGGGCGGCGTCCAGCGGCTTGAGCTGGCCAGAGTCGGTGCAGAACACCCGGGTCTCGATGATGTCGGCCTGGTAGTCGCTGGGGGTGAACCAGGCCGTGCCCCACACGTTGTTGTCCATCTTGACCGAGCCGGGCAGCCGGTGGGCGATGACGAAGTGGTGGTAGGGCAGGGTCTCCCGGATCCCGTCCAGCCAGGGGAAGTCGCCGTCGCCGTCCGCGCAGGTCTCGCGCAGGGCCAGGAACGAGCCGTCGGGCAGCAGGTAGGGGCCGGTGTCGCAGACTGCAGTGCGGGCGTCGCAGTTCTCCAGGAACGCGTATGCGGTGAGCCGGGCGCCGAACTTGCGGATGCCGGACTTGGTGGCGTCGTCGGCCTCCTGGAGGTTACCGAGGATCTCGGCCATCAGGTCGTCACCGACCACGTGCGAGCTGTCTGGCGGGTCGGCGTCCATGTTGTAGAGCACGCCGTCGGTGCGCATGGCGATGGTGGCCTCGCGCCAGAACCGCATCACCTCGAGCTGGTCCTCCAGCCCGTCTTTGAGCTCGTTTTCTCCCAGGTCAACGAAGAGCTCGCGGCCGGTCAGGTAGTGCAGCGGCATGGCGGCCAGGTTGATGAAGCTGCGCTTGTTGCCGATGGGGAGCGCCTTGGCGACGAGGTCCGCGGGGCTCGCATGGCGGCGGATGGTGCGGATCCGGTCCGGCACCCGCAGGTAGTCCTCCATCATCGACATCAGGATGTAGGTGTTCATGCCGAAGAGTTCGGACTCAAAGACGGTACGCCGGCTCAGCTCGGACTTGTAGGCGGCGCCACCCTCATGCACCAGCCAGTTCCATTCGGCCAGGGTGGGCTCGTAGGACGGGTCGGTGTGCAGAGTCTTGAGGTCCTTGGGCTGCTCGGGGGTGCTCCCTGGGGTGCTCATGCCGTCACCGCCCCGGCGGCCACGCTGAGCTGGGCGGTCTGCGGGTCGGACAGGTCCAGCACGACGGTGTCGCCGTCTTTGATCTCGCCGGTGAGTTCGGCGGCCAGGACGCACGGCACGTCGGACTCGCGGGACAAGATGGCCAGGTGCGACTCCCGGCTGCCCGCGGTGCAGACGATGCCGCGCAGGTCGGGCAGGATCGGCGACAGGAACGTCATGCCACCCTTGTGCACGAACGCGATGGTCTCGTCGAGATCGTCGTCGTCGATGGACAGCACGTCGGACGTGTCGTTGAACCACCGGGCCACGCCGCGCACCTCGCCGGCCGCGAACAGGTTGACTCCGGTGCCGACCTGGTTCAGGTCTGTGCTCATTCGGCTGCTCCGTTCCGCTCCGGTGCGGGGGCGATCGCTGGGACCCGTGTCTGCTGGTTTCTGCTCGGACGGTAAGCCGGGCCGGACAGCGGACCCCAGTGCACTTAGGGGGACAGATCGTTCCGCGTGGTCTTGCTGTTGGGAGGGGAGCTTCCGGGACGGACGCGGGGCCTGCCACGATAGGCCCATGACCTCTTCGACCGATGCCTTCCGGGCGGCGCGGGACCTGCTGCTGGCCAGCCGCGAGGACTACAGCACGGCGCGGCGTGACTTCGCCTGGCCCGAACTGGACGAGTTCAACTGGGCCCTGGACTGGTTCGACGTGATCGCACGGGAGCACCCGGACCGGCCGGCGCTGCGCGTCGTGGGCGACGACGGGACGGACGTCAGCCTGACGTACGCCGAGATGTCATCGCGGTCGAACCAGGTGGCCAACTGGCTGCGCGAGCTCGGGGTCGGCCGCGGCGACCGGGTGCTGCTCATGCTGGGCAACGTGCCGCCGCTGTGGGAACTCATCCTGGGCGCGATGAAGCTCGGCGCGGTGATCATCCCCGCCTCCACGCTGCTGCAGCCCGCCGACCTGGTCGACCGGGTCACCCGCGGGCAAGTCCGGCACGTGATCGCCGAGACGGCGCAGCTGCCGAAGTTCGCTGATGTGCCGGGCGACTGGACGCGGATCGCGGTCGGCGCGAGCCCGGCGGAGGAGCCGGCGGCGGGATGGCACTGGTACGCCTCGGCCTTCGGGTCGCCGACGGAGTTTGCGGCTGAGGGGATCACCCAGGCCGGGGACCCGCTGCTGCTGTACTTCACCTCGGGTACCACGGCGCTGCCCAAACTGGTCGGGCACACGCAGGTCAGCTACCCGGTCGGGCACCTGTCGACCATGTACTGGGTCGGCATCCAGCCGAGCGACGTGCACCTGAACCTGTCCTCGCCCGGCTGGGCCAAGCACGCCTGGAGCAACCTGTTCGCGCCGTGGGATGCCGGGGCGACCGTGCTGGTGCTGAACTACCAGCGGTTCTCGGCGGCGTCGCTGCTGGCGGCGATCGGCGGCTGCCAGGTGAGCACGTTCTGCGCGCCGCCCACGGTGTGGCGGATGCTGATCCAGGCCGACCTGGCCGGGGCGGACGTGTCGTCGCTGCGCGAGGTCGTGGCCGCGGGCGAGCCGCTCAACCCCGAGGTCATCGAGCAGGTGCGCAAGGCCTGGGGGCTGACGGTCCGGGACGGGTTCGGCCAGACCGAGACCACGGCGCAGGTCGGCAACACACCCGGGCAGCCGGTTAAGGCCGGGTCGATGGGCCGGCCGCTGCCCGGGTACCCGGTGGTGCTGGTCGACCCGCTTTCTGGCTCGGTGGGGCGCGACGGCGAGATCTGCCTGGACCTGTCGCAGCGGCCGCTCGGGCTGATGACCGGGTACCTGGACGACCCCGAGCTGAACGCCGAGGCCATGCGGGGCGGCTACTACCACACGGGGGACGTGGCCAGCATCGACGACGATGGCTACATCACCTACGTGGGCCGCACCGACGACGTCTTCAAGGCCTCGGACTACCGGATCTCCCCGTTCGAGCTGGAGAGCGTGCTAATCGAGCACGAGGCCGTGGCCGAGGCGGCGGTGGTGCCCTCACCCGACCCGGTCCGGCTGGCCGTGCCCAAGGCCTACATCCTGCTGGCCGCGGGGCGTGAGCCGTCCGGTGAGCTGGCGCTGTCGATCATGGAGTTCGTCCGGGAGCGGGTCGCGCCATACAAGCGGATCCGGCGGGTGGAATTCGCGGAGCTGCCCAAGACGATCTCGGGGAAGATCCGGCGGGTGGAGCTGCGAGGCCAGGAGACCGACCTGCGGCCGGACTCGCCACGCGGCGTCACCGAGTTCTGGGAAGAGGACCTGCGGGAGTAGCCCTGCGCTGGATAGCGCCCAGAGCTTGGGGCGGTGGGTCAGCTGGTGACGTCGGCGGTGGTGAAGCGGGCCCAGGCGAATGTGGCGGCCAGGACGGCGTAGACGGCGAAAGAGAGCAGGCCCTTGGCCAGGGTGCTGGTGTCGACGGGGACGCGGAGCAGGGAGTCGAACGACAGCCACCAGTGGGTCGGCAGGTAGGGGCCGGCCGCGGCCAGCTGGGGCACCTGGTCGACCACCTCGCTGGCCACGACCAGGATCATGACGGCGGCGATGGCGCCGATGGCGTGCTCGGTCAGGGTCGAGATGGCCAGCCCGATCGCGCCCAGGGCGCCCATGGCCGCGGCCACGTACAGCGTGACGAAGACCAGCCGCAGCAGGCCGTCGGCCAGCGAGACGGTGGCGCCGGACAGCAGGGTGACCGGGCCGACCGGGAACAGGGCCGCGCCGACCACCAGGGCCACCGCGGCGACCACGAAGGTGGCGGCCAGGCCGAACGTAACGATGACGCCGAACTTGGTCACCAGCAGACGGGACCGCCCGGCCGGCACGGTGAGCAGGTAGCGCAGGGTGCCAAGTCCGGCCTCGCCGGCGATGGAGTCGCCGGCGACCACCGCCACCACGACCGGCAGGATCAAGATGAGCAGGGTGCTGAGCGCGATGAAGGTGAGGAACACGCCGTTGCCGGCCAATTGGTTGAAGAACGACGACGCGGGCCCGTTGCCGCCGTTACCGCCCTGAGGATGCGGCGCGGCCAGGCGCAGGGCGATGCCGATGAGCAGCGGGAAGATCGCGGCCACGGCGAGCAGCAGGAGGTTGCGGCGGCGCCGGAAGACGAGGCGGAGCTCGGAGCGGAAGAACCTACCCGCTGACATCGAAGCCCTCGCCGGTCAGCTCTACGAACAGGTCTTCCAGGCTCGGTGACGTCACCGCGAAACCGCGGACTCCGATGCCGGCCCCGACGAGCTCGGCGCATACCCGTTCGGCTATAAAGTCCCCGAGTACGGCGGATGCCTGGACGCCGGCCGGATCCACCTGCGGGTCGGCCAGGCCCAGACCGGCCAGCACCTTGACCGCCCCGTCGGCGTCAGCGGTCTGCACCGTGACCCGGGCCGCCCCGGTGCGGCGCAGGCCCGGGAGCGAGCCCTGGAAGACCAGCCGGCCGGCCCGCATGACGCCGACGTGGGTGCAGATCTGCTCGACCTCGGCCAGCAGGTGCGAGGACACGAACACGGTGGTGCCGTCGGCGGCGATCTGCCGGATGAGCGAGCGCACCTCGCGGGTGCCCTGCGGGTCCAGCCCGTTGGTCGGCTCGTCCAGGATGATCAGCTCGCGGGGCTGCAGCAGGGCGGCCGCGATGGCCAGCCGCTGCTTCATGCCGAGGGAGTAGTTGCGGTAGCGCTTGCCCGCCGCCGCGACCAGGCCGACCCGGTCCAGGGCGGTGCCGATCCTGTCCTTCGCCGTGCGGGCGTCGGCGGTCCGGTCGGCGGCGTCGTAACGGGCCAGGTTGTCCCGGCCGGACAGGAACGGGTAGAAGGCCGGGCCCTCGACCAGTGCCCCGACCCGGGGCAGCACCCGGCCGGCGCCGTCCGGCATGGGCACCTCGAGCAGCGCGGCCTGGCCTTCGGTGGGGAAGGCCAGGCCGAGGAGCATGCGGATGGTGGTGGTCTTGCCGGAGCCGTTCGGGCCGAGGAAGCCGTAGACCGATCCGGCGGCCACGTCCAGGTCGACGTGGTCGACGGCCAGCTGACCGCCGCGGAACCGCTTGGTCAGCCCGCTGGTGGAGATCGCGGTCAAGAGCCCGCGGCCGCGGCGTAGAGCACGCTGGGCTGGACTGCGCCGACGTAGGTGCGGCCGGAGTCGGTCATCAGCACCGAGACCAGGGACGTGCGCAACAGCTGGCCGCTGCCCCAGGCGCCATGCACGGGGGTGGCCGCGGCGAGCAGCGCGTGCAGGACCGCGGTGCTGTCGTTACTGCCGTTGGTGCTGGTACCGCCGGTACTTGGGGTGGCGGTCAGGGCTGAGGATGGCGCCTCGAGGACGGTCAGCCAGCCGGAGCCAGTGGTGCTGACGTCCGGCTTGGCCCGGTTGGCGGGCTTGTGCTGGCCCGCGCTCGCCTTGATGATCTTGGCGCCCGCGGGCGGGGTGAAGCTGGTCTGCGACGCCGGCGGGGTGGCGAAGGTCACCGCGGTAAAGCCCACCGAGATGGCCGGGCTGGCGGCGCCCCGGGCAAAGACCTGCACCCGCAGCGGGACCCCGTTGCTGCCGTCGACGGCGATCCGGATCTGGCCGACCAGCGAGCCGGCGTCCTTGGGCGCCAGCACCAGCTCATAGGCGGCCTGGCCGGCCACCAGGTCGTTGCGGTCCACGCTCACCGTGGTCGTCGGGCCGACCGCGGCCAGCGCCTCCTGGGCGGCCTGCTGCGGGGTCAGGGCGGGCATGGCCGCGGGGGCCTTGCTGGCGTGCGCCGGGACGGTGAACTCGGTGACCGTGTTCAGCGTGCTCTGCCACAGGTAGGCGGTGCCACCGTCGCGGATCACGTCGGTCTCGCTCATCGAGCCGGGCAGCGCCACCCGGTAATGCTGCGGGCCGGCGTAGGCGACCTTGACCGTGTGCGTGCCGGTCAGCAGGGACGTGATCGAGGTGGGATCCTGGTTGCCGGGCAGGCTGGGCAGGCCCAAAGACGCGGTCTCGGTGACCGTGCCGGACAGCGCCGGGCCGGTGCTCTGCGCGACCTGGACCAGCAGCTGGGCGGGGGTGCGCGCCGGCAAGGCCGGCG
>JBAPYC010000919.1:0-18249 GCA_049284535.1 Streptosporangiaceae bacterium | reverse complement strand
AGGGCGAGCCGATCGAGCAAGCCATCGCGATCATGATGGAAGCGCACTGGCGCTCGGCTGTCCATCCCGATCGCGTCGAGGGCATCGGCGCCTTCAACGAAGGCCGCGAGCCCCACTTCCAGGATCCCGACCACTGAGCGCCGCACACGGGGCGGCGATCGGGAAGGTTCCCGCGTCGGCGCGGACGCCTGCCTATGACGGGCGGGCAGGTCAGAGCCGGGGCGTGGGTCGCGGACATCACCGGCCTGCCTGGCCTGCCCTGCTGGCCCGCGGGATGCGGATCATCGTCCGTAAAGAGCGCCCGCACCCGGGGGGCTCAGCTCCGGTTCCCCGGCGCCGGCGGGCACCGGTTCGGCGCCTTCGCCACCGACACGAGGCGTGGTCAGTTCGCTGACCTGGAACCGTTCCGGGGCGGCTACAACGACGTGTGTGAGCTTGTCTGCCCTGGCTGCGGGGATGATCTGGACCTGGATTTCTCCGAGGTCCTGCCGCGGCGTCAGTGGCTTCGCGGGCGGCGCACGCTAGAGGAGGGCGTGGCCGTTAGGGCAGGCAGCTCCGGATTCCGTGGTCGACGAAGGGCGGAGCCGGACGCTTAGGTTCTGGCGCTGGGAAGATCAGGCAGGCGGGCAGGACTCGGTGATCACTGTTCGCAAGGTCACGCGAAGCCTGATGGCGGTGATGCCGGGTTGGCTGATCGTCATCTGCGGCATCTGCCTGGCTATTCCGCTGGCCCGGCTGGCGGCGCTGGTGTTCACCGCTGGGCTGTGCCTGGTCCAGCCTGCGAGAATCCGCCGCGGGGCTAGCGCTTGGAAGGGCGGCAAGTCGCATCATGCTCGCGATGAAACGCCAGCCCAGGCCGGCGCGGGCAAGGGACCGGCCATCTCCTCGCCGGCATGAAGGGGACTAGTGCCGTGGCGGGTGATTGTCCGTTTGCTCCAGCTAGTGGGGTGACGCGGGAGTGTCACGCGGCGGGCGGGTTCCGGCGCCGGTCGAGTCTGGTCCCGCCGGGTTTTCGATGGCCTGGCCGGCGCTCCATTCGGCGCCGGTCTCCTGGCGGAAGGCGGTGACGGCGGAGTCCAGGGTCGGGAAGAAGTGATGTGGATCGATCGTGCGAGTAAGCCCGTAGCGCTCGATCTTGTCCCGTACCGGATCCTTAAGCTCGGCGAATACCAGGCTGATACCGGCAGCGTTCAGCGCCTCGTCCAGATCCTCCAGCATGTCGGAAGCGGTCGTATCCACGTCAGTCACCGGTTCGGCGGCGATCAGGATCCATGTGGGCTTCGGCTCAGATCTTGCCAGTCGCCTGACCTCGTCCCGGAACGTCTTGGCGTTGGCAAAGAACAGCGGGGCGTCGAATCGGTAGACCACGAGGCCGGGCAAGTGCCGGGTCTCCGGATGGGTATGCACGTCATGGTAGCCTGCCAGCCCTGGCACGCGCCCGAGCTCCGTATCGTAGGGCCACCATGCCCGGCGGAAGACGTTGAGGATTGACAGCGCCACGGCGACCGCGATCCCGGGCAGCACCCCCAGCAGGGCGACGCCGCCGAACGCCGTGATCGATAGCAGGAACTCCGCCTTGCGCTGTTTCCAAAGCCGCACCGTGCCAGGAATGTCAGCCAGGGACAGCGATGCGGTGATCACCACGGCGGCCAGCGCGGGCTGGGGCAGGTTCCGGAACAGGCCCGGGATCAGAACGATCATCACGATGATCACTGCCGCCCCGGTGACCCCGGTAAGCTGGGTCTTCGCGCCGGACCGCTCCGCTACCGCCGTCCGCGACCCGCTCGTACTGACCGGGAAGCCCTGGAACAAGCCCGCGGCTAGGTTCGCCGCGCCGATCCCGATCATCTCCTGGTTGCCGCGGATCTCCTGGTTGGTGCGGGCAGCGAAGGCCGACGCGGTGGAGATCGTGTCCGCGAGAGAAACCAGAGCGATCCCAAGGGCCCCGGCAAACAAGGGCCCGAGGTCGTCCAGACGGACATGCGGGATGGTGAGCGGCGGGAACCCCTTGGGGAGCACCCCGACCAGGCTGACCCCGTGATCGGCCAGGTGAAAGATCGTCGTCGCCGCGATAGCAAGCACCACCATGATCAGCACGGCTGGAACCTTCGGCAGCCACCGCTGCAGCACCAAGATCAGCGCGATCCCGGCGATCCCGACCGTGGCGGCGGCGGGCACCGCCTCGCCGCTGGCCAGCCCCTTGACGAAGCCGATGACCTCGTGGATCAGGCCCTCGGCATTGACCTTGAACCCGAACAGCTTCGGCAGCTGCCCGACGAGGATGGTCAGTGCCAAGCCGTTCATGTAGCCGATCATCGTCGGCTTGGAGATCAGGTCGGCAATGAAGCCGAGCTTGGCTACAGCCCCCAGGATCATGATCGCCGCCACCATGAGGGCGAGCATCGACGCCAGCGCGATCGCCCGCTTCGGGTCGCCGTCGGCGCCGGCCAGCGGCAGGATCGTGGCGGCGATCATCGGTCCCAGCGAGGAATCCGGACCCAGCACCAGGATCCGCGACGGGCCGAACACCGCATAACCGAGCAGGCACAAGATAGACGTGTACAGGCCCGTGATCGGCGGCAGGCCGGCCAGTTCCGCATACGCCATGCCCTGCGGGACCAGCAGTGTGCTGAGCACTATCCCGGCGACGACGTCCTTGGCCAGCCACTTACGCCGGTAGGATCTGGCCGCCTGCAGGCCAGGCAGCCAGCCGGGCACTATGCCCCGGCCGTGCTCGGTCACCGCACGGCGAGCAGGTGGAACTGCCACGGTCCCAGGTCGACAAACAACCCGGGGCTGGCCAGTTCGGCGCCGTCCCGCTCGAACGCGGTGGGTCTGAGGATGTCGGTGAACCGCCAGCTTCGGCCGGGCAGGTCCGGCCAGCCGAGCGGGATGTGGGCCTGGGCCGGCTGCCCGGAAAAGTTGACTACTACCATATGCCGGTCACCGCCGCGGTCCCCGGCCCAGGACCAGGCGATTATGTTGCGGCAGGACTGGTTGTCGGGCCAGCCGCTGGCCTCGAGCAGCCGCCACGCGCCGGCCCGCACCTGGTGACTGCCGACCGCGGCCAGCAGGCGGCGATACCAGCTAGCGAGGTCGACGTCCGGCACCTCATCCGGGCGGCGGGACAGGAATACCGGTGGTCGCACCCGGCGGCCCTCGAACTGTCCTTCGTGCCACAGGTTCGCGCCGGGCAGTGTGGCGATGGTCACGGCCGCGGCCCGTTCGGCGTCGGCCGGGAGGCAGCTGGCGATACGAGGCTCGTCATGGTTCTCCAGGAAGCGCATCAGCCGGGACTGGTAGCTCAGGTCTGCGTGCAGGTGATCACCGATGGCGGTGGGTTCCCGGCTGATGATCCGGTCATAAAGCCGCTTGTCATAGCAGAAGTCAAACCCCTGCTGCTGCAGCGCCCACTCCATGTCCCAGTAGGCTTCGGCGATCATCACCGTTTCCGGGTGCCGGGCCCGCAGCTTGCCCAGCACGGCAGGCCAGAACTCCGCGTCTGGCGCGGGCCCGGTCCGGCCGCTCCAGGTTCTGGCGAAGACCTGGTTGGTCATCAGCATGGCCATGTCGCAGCGGATACCGTCGCACTGCCCGGCGATATCGGCGAGCACGTCCGCCGTCGCGGCCCGCAGGGCCGGGGCGAACCCGTCCAGCTGGACCACATCGGGCCAGGGCGGGAAGTACGGGTCGCGGCCGTGGGCCAGCACCCGCCCGGCCGCGGTCATCCAGCCCGCTGGGTCCGCCTTGATGTCGTCTGCATCGCCGCGGACGAACAGCTCCGGGCGGCTGGTCACCCACGGGTGATCCGGCGCGACATGGTTGGGCACGTAGTCCAGGATCAGCCGCGCGCCGCGGGCCGCCAGGGCGGTCCGCGCCACGGCGAGCGCATCGGGGCCGCCGAAGCCTGCATCGACGGCGTAGCGGCGCACGCAGTACGGCGACCCGATGACATCGGCCTGCCGCAGGTCCGGCAGCGTCTCGGCGAAGGATTCCTGCAGCTCGGCATTCGCGTTCGCCAGCGCCACCCCGGCCGGGCTTCGCGCCCACACGCCCATCAGCCAGACCGCGTCCACCCCGGCTGGAACGGCCGCATCCCAGTCCGCGGCCGCTACGCCGGCCAAGGTGACCGGGCGCCCGGCCGCACGGGACAGCCCGTCCAGCCACACGGCGGTGTTGATCTCGTAGATCACCGGCTGGTCCGGCCATCCAGTCATCGCGCCGCATCCATCCGCCGGCCCGAGGCCGCGCTTTTGATGCTGCCGTAATCCTCACGGACCGTGCCCCAGTGCCGCTCGCTGAGATACGGACCCCAGCGCCGCCGGGGAACACCGCCGGTGTCCGCCTCGTCCAGCCGCAGCCGCTCCGCGCTCACCATGGTGTTCCGCCCTTCCCCTCCCGGATCGACGGCACCCGTTCGTGACACCGCTGTCCCGAGATCAGCCGCCCGGCTGTCAGTCTCTTTCCTCGGGTGCCTGCCGCTCATCACCCTGGCTAGGGTGAAATACGTCGCTAAGCACGCGCCGGGCAGTCTGGGCTGGACGGCCGGCAGAAAGGCGTCCTGTTCCCCTGTGCGGAAGCCCTTGTCCGTGCCCGGACCGCGCATCTGCTATTTTCACTACGCTCAGATGGCTCTGCTCTGTCGCCGCAGGCGTTGCCGGGCCGGCCGACCTGCGAGGTTCTGGCCTGTGTAAGCGGAAGGGGACAATGCCGTGACAAGCCGCGCTGTTAGTCTTAGTTAGTCTCAAATATGACCGGCCACGAGCGGTCATTCGACGTAACCCACCAGGGCGCGGCGTAGCGTGCCTGGTTAGCTGGCTGCGAGGCGTATTCCTTTTGGGACTGCAGATGTACGAGATCACTTTCACGAGCCATGCCGGTTCTACCCTGCGCGCAGAATTCGACGACTGCGAGGTCATCGCCGGACCGGACACAACAACGCTTCGCGCCGAAGTCCCCGATCAGGGGGCCCTCTGGGGAATCGTGCAGCGGATCATCGGCCTCGGCCTTGAAGTGACCAACCTGAACCTCGTAGCACCATCACGTCCGCGAGCAGGGGGAACGTCGGCAAACGGTGATCAATCCGGGGATCGCTGGGCGGCCGGCGCAGCCCTGACATGACGTCGGGGACAGCGCGGCCGGGACGGCGCTCCTTGCCGCGCTGCCTTGACTGCCAAGCCGGTGAAATGGCAGGGATCACCCTGGGCTGGGTGACGACACTAGCCGATGGCCCGAGCAGGCTCAGGGAAGCGGTCTCGGACAGGGGCGGAAACCGCAGACGAGGGTCACGCGCCGCTCTTCGGGGTGTGCCTTCCGTGAAGCCATGAGTCCCGGACTTTCCCAGACGTCACGGCCTCCACGGAACCCGGGCCGGCCCAATGGTCTCTAGACAGAGCTTCCGTTTTCGAGGCCAGCGGGCCCTTGGCTTTGCGCACAAGGCGCTTGCCCTGCCGTTCAGCCTGGCGCTGAAAGTGCTCAGCCTGCCGTTTGTTCCAGGCAACAAGGCGCGCCATCGTGCCCGCCCGATTGTCCTGGCCTATCCGTCCCAGCGCCCCCAGCACGATGGCGCCGACGGCCAGCCGTTCCCAGAAACGGCGGCTTTGCAGCAGGCGAAGCAGCACAGCCACCCCGATCAATCGCAACACCGCCTGAGCCTCAAGCTCCGCGGCCTTCGACTGCCGGGTCGGCCCGTTACCGCCTGCCGGATGCACGGCTTCCGGCGGTCTGCGGGCGTCTTGCCCTGATCTTTTCATTTCGCCCTCCCTGCCGAGCCTGGGTGACCGTAGTCGTCAGATTCTGCGTGTAGCGTGACGCCTGCCTGGCCGACGAAGGTGATCTCATGCGTCTGGGGATGCATCGGGAGTGCGCCTCGCGCCTTTCAGTTCACCTGCCGCTGGCGTGTTATCAGCATCCCCGGCGGCTGGGTTCCCCGCTTCACCCCCGGAGGGGTGGCACCGGACTTATTGCTCCGGCAGCGGGTACCCGCGGCCTGGCCTCGGTGGTGTTCTGCCTCTTTTGCCCTGGAGGAGCTGGGTAATAAAGCTGCCGACAACGCCGCCGTCATCATGATCACTGTCTTGACCAGCGTTGTCGTACACGGTGCCACGGCCGATCCGCTTGCCGCCCGGTACGCGCGGCACCTCGCTCGTCAGGCCGGCCGGCGGGCCGGCGCAGGAATGCCCGGCATCCCGGCGCGCAGGCTTATTCGCCGGACGAGCCGCATAAATCACCCGCGGGAGGGTGAGCAATCTCTGGCGCGATGACAGCAGGATCGAGACCGGGTCGCGCACTCAAGAACGGGCCCAGGACCCGGGACGACGTGAGGAAGGAGACACCATGGCTGATCTGGTCGCCATCGGATACCCGGATGAAGCAACCGCGGAGGCCGCCGCCGATGAGGCACGCCGGCTGGCCAAGGATCTGATCATTCAGCCTGACGCGATCGCGGTGATCGTGCGGGACAGCGACGGAAGCTACCACGTCCACACCAGCCACCACCCGGTGGGCGGCGGGGCGGTCTGGGGCATGTTCTGGGGGATGCTGTTCGGGCTGCTGTTCTTCATCCCCGTCCTGGGGATTGCCGTGGGCGCTGGGCTGGGCGCCCTGACGGGCAAGCTGGCCAAGTCCAGCATCGACAAGCAGTTCCAGGACCAGGTCCGCGACATGCTCCGGCCCGGCACTTCGGCGCTGTTCCTGATGCTGGAGAAGGTCACCCCCGACAAAGCTGTCGAGGCGATGAGCAAATATGGCGGTACGGTCCTGAAGACCTCGCTGTCCAAGGACGACGAGAAGGAACTTCAGGAAGCCCTGCACGGCCAGGAGGCCGCGCAGTAGCCCGGAAGCCTCATGCCGCTGAGAGCTCACAGTTCCGATGCGGGAACACCCACCGAAACGCCGATCGCATAGTGCCTGCGCAGATCGCCGCAAGAGGAGGCAGCCGTGCGGACGCGTAATCAGCCCGCGCTGAGGCGGACGGTGGCTTGCGCTGGAGTGAGGGGTCGCGATGACTGATGCGGGTGCGTCGAAAGCGGGCGCCGCGGCCCGGGCGATGATCTTGCCGCTGGCGCTGGCGCAGTTCATCGCCAGTTACGCCGCTACGAACATGAACGTCGCCATCAGCGCGATCGCCACGGATCTCGGCACGACTGTGGCGGGGGTGCAGACGGCGATCACCCTGTTCACGCTCACGATGGCGGCGCTGATGATCCCGGGGAGCAAGCTGACCGACATCTGGGGCCGAAAAAGGTGCTTCATGATCGGCCTGGCCGTGTATGCCATCGGCGGCCTGCTGGCGGCGCTGGCGCAAGGTCTGCCGCTGCTGATCATCGGGTACTCGCTGCTGGAGGGCGTGGGCTCGGCGCTGATGATCCCGCCCATCTACATCCTGGTCACGGTGACCTTCCCGGACGTCAAGTCGCGGGCCAGGTACTTCGGCGTGATCAGCGGCGCGGGCGGGCTGGGCGCCGCCGCCGGCCCGCTGATCGGCGGGCTGGTGACCAGCGCGATCAGCTGGCGCGCCTCGTTCGGCCTGCAGGTCCTCGTGGTGCTCGGGATCATCTGGCTGGCCCGCAAGGTTACCGATCCCGCGCAAGAAGGACCCAAGCCCCACTTTGACCTGACCGGGGCGGTGCTATCCGCCGCTGGGCTCTTCTTCGTGGTGCTCGGGCTGCTGCAGTCCAGAACCTACGGCTTCGCCAAGTCGCGGCAGGATTTCACGATCGGCAGCACAGTGGTGATCCCGAAAGGCGGCATCTCCCCGGTGTGGCTCTTCGTAGCCATCGGCGCTCTGTTTCTGCTCTGGTTCTTCCTGCATACCCGTTCGGCCGAGCGCAAGGGCAGGGACGTGCTGCTGCCGTTGCGGCTGTTCCGCAACAAGATCTCCAACCTCGGACTGGGCACCCAGACCATCCAGTGGCTGATCCTGCAGGGGACCTTCTTCACCGTCTCGGTCTACCTGCAGGAGGTCAACCACTACAGCGCGATCCAGACCGGCCTTATTCTCACCCCCGCCACCATCGGGATCCTAGCCGCCTCGGCCGGCGCCGACCGGTTCGCCCGGCGGCACCCACAGCGGTGGCTGATCGTCGCCGGCTTCCTGGTCACCGCGGCCGGCATGATCTTGCTGCTGGCCCTGGTCCGGGCCCACGCCGGCATCTGGCGGTGGATACCCGGGCTGCTGCTGTTCGGCGTCGGGATCGGGGACATGCTGACCGCCTCGGTCAACGTGGTCCAGTCCAGCTTCCCCGACACCGACCAAGGCGAGATCTCCGGCCTGTCCCGCAGCGTGTCCAACCTGGGCTCATCACTGGGCACCGCCTTGGTCGGATCGGCCCTGGTGGCCGTCAAGCTCCCGGAGGGCAAGCCCTTCGCGGTCGCCCTATCGATAATGCTCGTGATCGCCGTCATTGGCCTTGTCCTCGCCGTCCTCATCCCTCGCCAGCCCATCGACGCCAGCACCACGCCAAGCCCAGGCACCGAAACCGCGACACGGCAGCCGGCACCGTAACACCGGTCACCCGCAGTCACAGCCAGGCGCCGTTGCCGGTGCCGGGCTGGCCCCTGAAGCCCCAGCCCGGCACCGATCGCCGAGCGCGGACGGAAAGCATTTCCGGGAGGACGTGTGATCGCTAGGGCAAGCGGTGACGGGCAGCATGGCACAAAGGGCAGCTATGACTAGCTGGCAGGGCCCAAGGACAGCCTGCCCCATGCCCGGCGGCGCCACTAGCCTCAGGGCGCCTTCCCGCCGGCGCGAGAAGGGGGGACGGCCGTGGTATTTGACCTTGTCCTGATCGGCTTGGCAATAGCACTCAGCCCGCTGCCGTTGACCGCATTCCTGGTCGTGTTGCCGTCAAAGCGCGGCGTGAGAAAAGGCGCGGCATTCGTGTTCGGCTGGCTGGCGTCCCTTGCCATCGTGGTCACGGTCACAGTGCTCGCTACTGGCGACAATCCCCCCAAGCCGAACACGGCACCCTCACTCGCAGACCTGGCGGTGAAGATCGCCATCGGGGTCAGTCTTGTCGCGATTGCGGTCCGGCAGCACCGCAGGATGGGGGCGCCGAAGAAGCCGAAGAAGCCACCGAAGTGGCAGGCGCACGTCGACAACATGTCCCCGTGGTTCGCCATGGGCCTTGCGCCCGCACTCCAGCCATGGGTTCTGATCAGCGCGGGCACTGCCACAGTCGTGGAAGCCAAACTGTCCAGTGCCGAGAGCTATCTCGCGCTGTTCCTGTTCTGCGTCCTAGCCTCGGCGTCCTACCTCGCCATGGAGATCTACGCCGGTCTGAAGCCTGGCAAGAGCCAGGCGTTCCTGACCACGCTCAGGACTTGGATCGACACCCACTCCGACCAGGTGATCATCTGGGGGAGCCTGATCCTTGGTTTGTGGCTCATCGCGTACAGCATCTCCCTGATCGTCACCTGAGACCGCGGCTGCGGTATGCCGCCGGGAGAGACGGTCTCCATCGCCTGACGGACCAGCTAGCCCGATGGGCCCGGCGCCGACGACCAGGACCGTTTGCGGATCCCAGAAGGTACGCCGGCCGATGGCGCCGATATGCTCCCATGCCTTGGCCGCGACGGTGGTGGGCTCAAGGAGCACCCCAAGCGTCCCCAGCGCCCTGTCTGCGCGTACCTCGTAGCCGGGTTCGATCCGCCCCGCTCCGCCTCAGCGCGCCCGTGATAAGACAGGGCCGGCCATCCCGGCGCCCTGGTCGAGCTGGTAGTCCAGGTTGATCGCGGCGTTGATAAGTGCCAGGTGGCTGAATGCCTGCGGGAAGTTGCCGAGTTGCTCGCCAGTGCTGCTGATCTCCTCGGAGTACAGGCCGAGATGGTTGGCGTAGGTGTGCATCTTCTCGAATGTCAGCCTGGCTTCGTCGAGCCGTCCGGCGCGCGCCAGGGCTTCTACATACCAGAAGGTGCATAGGGAGAAGGTGCCCTCGTCGCCGGCCAGTCCATCGGGTGAGGCGGCGGGGTTGTAGCGGTAGACGAGGCTGTCGGACACAAGCTCGTGATCCATGGCCTCCAGAGTCGAGATCCACATCGGGTCGCGGGGTGCCACGAAGCCCTGCAAGGGCATCATCAGAAGCGAGGAGTCGAGCACCTCGCTGCTGTATTCCTGGGTGAACGCGCGCGTCGTGGGGTTCCAGCCCCGTTCCATGATCTGGTTGTAGACGCGGTCACGCTCGGTGGTCCACCGCTGTACGTTCGCCGGGCGGCCCCGGCGCGCTGCCATCCGGGTGGCCCGGTCGAGCGCATCCTGAAGTGTCCTGGCGCGTGATCACCGACATGCGCAAATCGGGTGCCGCTAGGAGCCGCCGATGTCTCGGTTGTCGCTATCGCCAATGAAATTAGTACTGGTAGCGGGCTGCGAGGATGATGATTTCTGCTTCGGTGACGATGTAGACGAGACGGTGCTCGTCGTCGATGCGCCGTGACCAGGCCCCGGGCAGGTGGTACTTGAGCGGCTCTGGCTTGCCGATGCCAGTAAACGGGTCCCGCCGGACATCCTCGATCACCTTGTTGATCCGCGCGAGCATCTTGCGGTCGGTCTTGAGCCAGGATGTATAGTCCTCCCAGCCGTGGTCCTCGAATACCAGCCGCACCGGGCGCTACCGGTCGGCCGCCGTGTCGGGGTCGATCAGGACATGTTCGGCCAGGTGGGTGCTGTTCAGGGCGTTTTCGTAGGCGTTGAGCAGCCGGCGGGCGTTGGCTGGCGAGCGCAGCAAGTAGGCACCCTCGCGCAGGGCGGCGTAGTCCTCGGCGGAGACCAGGACGGCGTTACCGTGCCTGGAGACGATCTCGATGGCGTCGTGATCCTCGTTGACCTTCTTGATCAGCGGGAAGAGTCCCTTGCGTGCCTCGCTCGCAGTGATCGACATGACAGCCAGCCCCTCCAGTAGTGGTACAAGATATAGTACCACTACGCGTGCCGCTATTGGCTCACGATGCCCAAGCTCGGCACGCCAGCCCACATATTGGCGAATGTCCTCGACGCCAGATGCCCTGATCTGAACCATTTCGGCCAAACCGGGCCGACCACGGCCGCTCACGCAGATCTGCGGATCTCGCGCGATGCGTGCTAACCCCTCCGTCGTTGGCGTCAGGCGCTCGCTGTGGTGGTCATGGCGGTCCGGACCGGTGCGCCGACGAGACGGGCGTAGCAGGTGAGGGTGGCAACGACGCCGGCGACGGGCATGAATCCAGCGCTGGGTGCGCCACGAGTTCGCCGCCTCACCGCGCTCGAGGACGACGTGGTCGATGAAGCGTTCGGTGAGGCGGCGGCTCATGGCCAGGCCGGCGTGCCCGGCACCGATGACGACGGCCGTGGTGTGGATCATGCGGGCGTCCGGGCCGTGGCGGTCAGGCCAGCTCGACGAGCACCTTGGTCGGGTTGGTCACGATGTCGAAGACCGCCGAGCGCTTCTGTGACTGGGCGATCAGCGCTTCGATGTCGTCGCGGGAGCCGTCGGCGTCGATAGCGAACCGGACTGTGACGGCCTCGAAGCCGTTGCGGACATCCGGGTCGCCGCCCAGGATGCCCAGGACGTTCATCTGGCCGTCGATGGTGGCGGTGACCGACCGGAGCTGGATACCCCGGTGCTGGGCGACCGAGGCGACGCCGGCGGTCAGGCACCCGGCCAGGCCGACCAGCACGATCTCCACCGGGGTGGCGCCGTTGTCTTCGGAGGCGAAGCATTCGGGGTGGTCGATGTCGAACTCGTACGTGCTGCGGTGCTGTTGCTCGGCGCCTAGGCCGGTGAAGCCGGCCACGGTGGAATGGCTGTGGGTGCCCTTGCGCCAGGTGCAGCTGGCCCGCCAGGTGAACTGGGCCGCGTCCGGGGCGGCGGACAGCGCCTCGCGCGCCCCGAGCAGGGCCTGGACGTTCACGCCATTGTCGACCGGGCTGTCGGTGATGGTCATCGGTGTCTCCTTGGTTTGGATGTGAACAGATGGTCGTTTATCCCTGCTGCCGGCGGGGACCGAGCACGACGGGGAGCGAGAGGAGGCCGCGCAGGACAAGACCGTCGCCGTGCGCCCAGGCGAGGGCGTCGCGGTCGGCGGCGAGCCGCAGGTCCGGGTGACGGCCGAGCAGGGTCTGGAAGGCGACTTTGGCTTCGAGCCGGGCCAGGGGGGCGCCGAGGCAGTAGTGGATGCCGTGGCCGAAGCCGAGGTTCGGCCCGTCGCCGCGGCCAATGTCGAGGACGTCGGGGGCTGGGAAGCGGCCCGGATCACGGTTGGCCGAGCCCAGGCAGACCAGCATCTGTTCGTAGGCGGGGATCTGGACGCCGCCGATAGTCACCGGCTCGGCCGTCACCCGGAACGTGGCATGCGGGACCGGGGCGGTGAAACGGATGAGCTCGTCAATCGCGGCGGGAAGCTGCCCCGGATCGGCCAGCAGCGCCTGGAGCTGGCCGGGGTGGTCCAGCAGGGCCACCACCCCGTTCCCGATCAGGCTGGCCGTGGTGTCGTGACCGGCGACGATGAGCTGGAACAGGCTCGACAGCAGCTCCTGGGTGCTGAGCACGTCGCCTTCGGTGGCGGCGACCAGGACGCTGACCAGGTCGTTGGCCGGGCTATGCCGCTTGGCGTCGACCAGGTCGCGCAGGTAGGCCACGATGCCGTCCGATGCCTCGACGGCCGCCGCCGGCGGGTCACCGGCCCATCCGGTCAGCAGCACACCGAACCAGGCGTGCAGGCGCGGCCGGTCGGCTGCGGGGATGCCGAGCAGCTCGCCGATTACCCCGAACGGCAGCGGGTACGCATACCCCTCGATGAGGTCGACGGTGGCGCCAGGGCCGGCCGCGTCCAGCTCGTCGAGGAGACTGCTGGCGATCGCCCGGATGGCCGGCTCGAGCGCGGCGATCCTTCCCGGCACGAAGGCCCGGGACACCAGCCGCCGCAGCCGGGTGTGGTCGGGCGGGTCGACGTTGAGCATGTGCCGGGAGAACGCCGGCCCGGGCAAGCCCTCGGCCACGACATCGCCGCCGTCTTCGAGCGCGGCGAGCATGTCCTTGGAGATGCGGGGGTCGCCCAGCACCTGGCGGGCGGCGTCGTAGCCGAGGACGATCCAGGCCGTGTGACCGTCGGCGAGGCGTACCCGCTGCACCGGGCACCGGGCTCGGGACTCGGCGAAGTGACCGAACGGGTCGTCGCGGATTGCCGGTTCCCAGCCGCCCCAGGTGGCGAGGGTGTCAGGCATCGTCGCCCTCAGGCCGGTAGCCGGTGCAGAGCAGGTCGAGCTGGGCGATACGGCCGCCCTCGTCGGTATCGGCGTAGGCCTGCTGTTCGACGGTGAACCAGCCGGCGCCGAGCCGCTCCGCTCGCAGCCGCAGCCGCCAGTGCAGGTGCAGGCGGCCGCCGACCTCGCCGACGGTGACCTCGACGAGGTCGTAGTCCCCGGTGTCGCCGAACCAGCCCGCGAACCGGCTGGCGATCACCTCGGCCCCGGTCCACTCCCGCAGGCCCAGGGGCAGCAGGGCGCGCAGCCGGGCGTCGGGGGCGAGCGCGCCGCCGAGCTGGGCGAAATCCTGGGCGGCCAGGCCCTCAAGGAACGAGCCGGCCCGGGCGAATTGCGGCACCACGCTGGCCGCGCTGTGGTCATGGATGGTGGTCATGAATCCGTTGTACGGGCCGGCCACCGGCGGCGAATCGGGTAACTGCCCGATTTTTCTGTCAGGTTCCGGACGCGCCCGCTGCTCCGGTCAGGCCGTGGCGCATGGCGAACAAGGCGGCCCCGGTCCGTGTCTTGACACCCAGCTTGGCGTAGATGTGCTCGAGGTGGGAGGAGACGGTCTTGCGGCTGACGTGCAGTTCGGCGGCGATCTCGGGGTTGGACCGGCCCTGGCCGAGCCGCACCAGTACCTCCACCTCGCGGGCGGTGAGCCCCGACGGCAGGCCGGCCCGGCGCCGGACCCGGTGGCCGGCTGCTTCGAGCACCGCGTGGACGCACTCGCCGTCCAGCCGCCCGGTGCGCACCTGTTCGCGCATCACCCGCTCGGCCTCGGGGGCGTCGAGCGCAGGACGGCGCGGACGTGGCTGACGCAGGGCCTGGTAGACGTCGGCGGCGCTGAGGATCCGCACGGGAAGCGAGATGGCGTCGCCGCGCAGCCCGTGCGGGTAGCCGGATCCGTCGAGCCGTTCATGATGCAGCGACGCGCAGCGCCCGACTTCGGCCAGCAGCGGGACCCGGGCCAGCATCCGTTCCGTTAGGTACGGGTGGGTGCGCGCCCGCTCGCGCTGGGCGAGGCTCCATTCGCCGGGCTCGTCCCAGACACCGCTCGGGATCCCGATCATGCCGATGTCCTTGACCAGCGCCGCCCGGCGCAGCATGATCAAGTCGGCTGCTGGGAGCCCGAGTTTCGTGCCGGCCTGGGCGGCGAGTTCGGCCACGCCGCGGGACTGCCCAAGGCGCAGTGGCAACTTCAGGTCGCTGAAGTCAGCGAGGGCAGCAAGCGCCCGTTCCAGGTGGTCTTCGCTCAATGCGGTGCCCAGCCCAGGGTCGAGCGCTATCACTTCCTCCCACGCCGAAATCCCGCCGAGACCCTCCAGGATCTCGGTGTACTGGGCGCGGAAGCAGTCGACCAGCCCCGGATCGAACTGCGTGCCCCGCCGCTCCCGTGCCACGTGCAGCGCGGCCTCAGCACCGCCAGTGTGGTGGAACGCCTCGACGGCGTCGGCCAGGTGAACCAGGCGGATAGCCGGGGCAAGATCACTGGCACCGACCGCCCCGGGCACCCCCTTCCCGTCCCATCGTTCGAACGTCTGCGCCAGCGGCTCGCAGACGGCCGGGCCCAGCCCGAGCCGGTC
Organism: Streptosporangiaceae bacterium; assembly: GCA_049284535.1. Taxonomy (GTDB): domain Bacteria; phylum Actinomycetota; class Actinomycetes; order Streptosporangiales; family Streptosporangiaceae; genus Palsa-504. Next base: position 3,444 of record JBAPYC010000919.1, on the reverse strand, counting down.
GGCAAGATCGCTCGTCACGCGGCAGTGCGACTCCATGACCTGCTGCACAGAGTGGCCGGCGGTCGCCAGGAATTTCCCGACCAGCCCGATCCGGCGGAAACCCGGCTGACCGCGACCAAGATGGCGGGCGACGAAAACCGCCAGATTGACACGCTCGAGGTCCTCATCGCGCGTATCGGCGTACAACCCGATCTCATCACCGAACAGCGCTGCCAGCTCAGTGGTGTCGACGGCACAGCCCACCCACACCAGCAGCGACGTGTAATACGCAGACGTGCAGGCCGCCTGATCCATCCCGGCCGCCGCCCCCAGCCGCATCGCCACGACGGTCTGACGCAGCACCCGCTCCATCGGCCGTCCCATTCCAAGGTCGGCGACTAGCGACAGCGTTGCCACCAACTCGGCGAGGGTCACCCGCTTCAGGGAATCGGCAGCGACCACACCAACTTCCCCTCATGCTGCGCTGGGCGGTTCGCAAATTATAGGCAGCCGACCTGGTCACGCGCGAGTGTCCCTAATGCGGTCACACACCATCGCCAAGGGGCCACAGGCCCGCCCGTCCATGCCGCGCAGCTCCTGGGAGCCGCCGATGGTGATCAGTGGCAAACTCAAGACTATGACCACCACCCTCGTCACGGGAGCCACGCGGGGCGTTGGCCTCGAGCTTTCCCGGCGCCTCGCCGAGGCCGGCCATACCGTCTACCTCGGAGCGCGGGATCTTGGACGTGGCCGTGCAGTAGCCGAACCGATCGGCGCGCGCGCTATCTCGATCGACGTCACCGACGACGCCTCGGTTCGCGCAGCCGTCGACCACTTGCGGCAGGAGGCCGGGACGCTTGACGTCCTGGTGAACAACGCCGGAATCTCCGGCACGCAGCGACCGCCAGCGGAGGCTGACGTCAACGACTTGCAGACCGTGCTCGCAACGAACGTCGTGGGCGCGACCCGGGTGCTCGTCGCCTGCACACCCCTGCTGGAAGAGAGCGCGACCCCAGTCGTTGTCAATGTCAGCAGCGCCGTGGGGTCGCTGACGCTCAATGCGAAGCCAGACGCCATCTGGTCGATGGTGGCCTACCCGATGTCGAAAGCGGCACTGAACATGCTGACCATCCAGTACGCCCGGGCCTTCCCTCGCTGGCGCGTCAACTCGGTGACACCGGGTTTGACGCTCACGGAGTTCACGGGTCGCCCCACCGACTCGGTCGACCTGGAGGCGTTCCGTTCTGCTGGCGGCAGGACGGTGGACGAGGCGGTAGCGATTCTGGTCGCGATGGCTACCATCGGCCCGGATGGCCCCACCGGGATATTCGTCGGGAATGACGGGCCGCTGCCCTGGTGACGTCCGCTGCGAAGCCAGCCTAGGACGCCCGCGAGAGGCCGGCCCGCAAGACCCGTCCGGGGAAGATACCCGCATGGGGCCCTATACGGGACACCGGACAGACGCCCGAGGACCCTCCCGCAGCGCCAAGCGGAAAGGTCCTCCGTAGGAAGCATTACCGATGACCCGAGACGGTAGGAGTCAGACCCAGACTGGCCAGGCTCGAACCGGTCAGGCCCGGCCCGGTCGCGCGGCACCCCCAGCCTGACCCGGTATCCCGGGCCTAAGCCGCCGCCGTTAGCCCGCCGCGGAGCAGGTGGACGCGGCCGCCGTCGAGTTCGGGGAATTCCTCGGCCGAGCGTCAGTCAACTGCTCACCTCCGTGGGGTGACCCCCACGGCCGGCGCCAGGCGTCACGCAACGGCCCGGCAAGCGCCAACCCCGACCCCCGGGCGTCACCACAAGCCGTGCGGGTCCCAGGCCGGCACAGGGCATAATTTGACCAAACGGGGTGGCGTTCCCGCCTCCCCCCAGCCGACTTGCCCCGGATGGTGCCGCCATGGCCGGCCTGCCAGAAGTTATCGGGTTGCTCTACCGCGCCGACTGGACCCGCTTGTCCCTGTCGGCCGAGTTGCGCTCCGAGACCGACCGGGAGCCGCTCCCGCGCCTGTCGCGCGACGAGCGGTCCCGCTGGTTCCGCGCCTGGCCGATGCAGAGGCAAGACAACGGCCGCTACGCGGGGCGCGGAGCGCTGCTGATCGGTCCCGGTGGCCGGTGGCGCCTGGAGTGCCCGGTTCCCGGCCGGGTCGCCGGGGGAGAGGCCGCCGAGGGTAACGACGGCGAGCGCGGCTGGTCGTGGCGGCCGCCGGAAATGGGAGGTCCCCCGCCGCTCCCGGCCAAGGTGGGCGGCGCCTATCCGCCGGTGCCCGAGCTGCTCTGCCCGTCCTGCCTGCTCGGCGGGTACACCCTGGAAGAGCTGGGGCCGGTGACCGTCGCCGGCCGCGACGCGATCGCGGTCGCGGCCACGCCGCGCCGTGATGTGCTCGGATCCGGTTCCGCCGAACAGTCCTATGACCGCATCGAGGTCGCCGTGGACGCCGAGCTCGGCATCCTGCTCCGCCGGATCGAGACGTCCGGGGGCGAGCTAATCACCCTCACCGAGCTGACAGACGTGACGATGAACCCGCCGGAGGCGGCCGACCCCGCCCGGTTCGCGCCGCCACCGGGCAGCCACCGCCGCGAAACCCTGGGGGAGAGCCGGGGGGAAAGGCTCAGCGGTCCTGGCTGGGCCGCCGCGGACCTGGCGGCGGGCGGCCTCGGCGCGCTGATCAGGCATGTGCCGCACCTGCTCGGTCACGGCGCGGCCGGCGAGCAGCCGGAAGCGATGCCGTCGCCCGACCCGGCCCCGGTCGGGCCGGCCGACGGCGCACCGCCCCCCGACGAGGTGCTTGACCTGCTCTACCGCAGCGGGGAGCCCCGTGACCTCGGCGCCACGGCGCGGCGGTGGGTCGACATAGTCGCCCTGGCGACACCGGTGCTGGCGCCAGAAGGATTCCGCGCCGCCGGGCGCGGCGGTCTCGGCGACCTCCTCGAAGCGATAACCCCCGCAACGAGCGTGGTCCGTACGGAAGCCCGGTTGCGCGTCAGCGGCCCGGACCGGTACCGCCTCGACTACTCGTCCCGCCGGCGCCGCACAGATTCGACGACGATCGCCTGCGACGGGGAGCGCCGCTGGCGGGTCTGCCAGGACTGGACCATGGTCGGCCCGGCCGGCCCGCTGCGGGACGACATCGCGTTCCTGGCCGACTCGTGCTGGCTGCTCCGCCGCCGGCTCTCCGGCGGCGCGGAGCTCACCTACCGTGGCCGGCCCGCCCGCCAGCTCCACGTCACTCCCGTCCCCGGCGACGCGGCGGGGGCCCCGGGGCCGCTGATGACCTTCACCACCGACGCGATCGTGGACGCCCCGACCGACGCGATCGTGGACGCCGAGACCGGCTGCCTGCTCCGCCTGATCTCCTACACCGGCGCCACCCTCGTGGTCTGGTCGGAGCTGGACGACATCAGCACCGAGCCCGCCGACCCGGACGAGTTCCGGGTGCACGTCCCGCCCGGCACCCGCACCGTGGA
>JBAPYC010000918.1:0-3748 GCA_049284535.1 Streptosporangiaceae bacterium | reverse complement strand
GGCTGGCAGCTCGAGCAGCCGCGGCCGGGCATCATGGCCTGGCGGACGCCCGGCGGGCGAAGATACGTCACCACGCCCGCGACCTACCTGACCTAGGCACGGCAATCCATCTTCTCGTAGGTTTCTTGCATGGAGTCGCAGCAGACCGTCCGGGATGTCTGGCGTCACCACATCACCGGGCTCCTTGACCGGGCCCTCGAGCAGAACGACGCCGTGATCGCGGATGTGGCCGCGGCGATCGCCACCACGATCCTGGCCGGCCGGCACGTCTACGCCTTCGGTGCGGGTCATTCTCTGGCCCTGGTCAATGAGATGTACCGGCGGGCCGGCGGGATGAAGATCGTCCGCCCGGTCTGGAACGAGGAGCTCATCTCGCGTGCCGACCCGGAGGCGGCCGGGAAGCTGGAAAATCAGGCCGGCTACTACGCCAAGCTCACCGACGGCCTGGACTGGGGGCCAGGCGACCTGTGCTGGGTGATCTCCAACTCGGGCCGGAACCCACTCGTGGTCGAGCTCGCCCAGGAGGCCAGGCGGCACGGCGTGACCGTGGTGGGCCTGGTGTCGGCCGAGCACTCCGGCACCGTTTCAGCGGCGCCCGGCCTGCCCAAGCTTCCCGAGATCGCCGACTACCTCCTTGACAATGCCGGGGTCTTCGGGGACGCGGTGCTGGAGATCCCCGGCCTGGCCGAGCGAATGGCCCCCACCTCCACCATCGTCGGCGCCGCCCTCATCCACGCCACCTGGGCTGAGGTCGCCGAGCGGCTGCTGGCACGAGGGCACATCCCGCAGGTGTGGGGCAGCGCCAATCGCGGAAAAACAGGTTGACCCATCTGGATGGCTCGGTCATGGTTGAGATGTCGGGCCATGGGCGGGCGCGCGGTGCGGCTGTTGCCCCGCAGACGCCCGTCCCATAGGAGCGGGGTGCCGCGCCCTGTCACCGGCACCCCGCTCCCCCGGCAGACGCGCGGAGCGGGGTCAGCCGCCCTCGGGCCCGTTGGCCGCGGTGGCCAGGATGCCGTAGTCCTCACCGGACAGCCAGCTCAGGTCGTAGGCGAGCACGACGTCGTCGAATGACCCAGGCACATAGGGTTCGAGGTCATCGATGGCGGCCCGGGCCGGCTCCAGTTCTGGCGGGCATACGTCCGGCACCCGCGGCCAGCGGCGGGCGCGGAACTCCAGCGACAGATCGTCCAGGGACATCCGGCCATCACGGTAGGCGACGAGCATCGCGGTCACGGCGCTGCCGGGGAAGGTCCCGGTGCCCACGGTCCCGCCGATCGCACCGGCCGAGCGAGCGCCGACGGCCCAGCGGATGCGGTTTCTCGGCGCGGCCGCGGACGGGCTGGCCAGGGCCCGGATGGCCTCAGCCGGGATGCGCCGGCCGCCGTACCCGAGACCGAGCCGGAACTCCTCCTCGCCCAGCCGGTGGGCCTCGCCGGACCGGCGCACCGCCTCGTCGATGCTGATGTCGGCGAACACGGCGGCCACCGCGTAGTCCGCGAACCGGAGCGCATAAGTCCAGGACTCGGCCGCGCGCCAGGAGGCCAGCGACACGTCCAGGATCAGGTTCCTGCCATCCATCAGGGCGCGCAGAGCGACACGTTTGGCGAGGTACTGGGCTTCGGCGTGGACGGGTCCCGATCGCTCCAGGGGCGAGAGGCCGTCCGATTCCGGGATGAGCTGCGCGGCCGCCATCTGGGCCAGGACCTTGTCGATGCTGACCGTGAGGTACTGGTCCGGGTCCACGCCGCCTTCACTGAGGGCAGCCTCCTTGTCCGCACCGGGCAGGCCGCCCGCGATCGCGGCGCTGCGCTCACACGGCACGCCCGTGGCCGCCCCGTACATCTCGCTCACCAGCCGCCCCTGCTGGCGATGGCGCTCTCCCGTCCAGTACACGGCCTCCGCCCTCCGGTCCGCGGCCGGTGGCCGCTTGCTGACATGGTGGCCAGGTCAGCCTACGAGGCGCAAGAGGTGTTCACTGTAGGCGCGCCTTGCCTGCCTCCCGCCCGCTGCGGCAGGCTGGCCGGTTATGGATGTGACGCTGTGCGTGCTGCTGTGGGCGCGGCCCGGCCGGGAGGCCGACCTGCGCCGGTATGAGGACCAGGTACTCGCGCTGCTGGCCGACCACGACGGGCGGGTGATCCAGCGCGCCGAGGTCGCCGGGGACCACGGCGCGGACCCGGCCGAGGTCCAGATCCTGCAACTCGCCTCGGAGACCGCCCTGCAGGAGTACATGTCGGACCCGCGGCGCACGGTCCTGGCCGGCCAGCGCGACGCTGCCGTCGAGCGGACCGACGTGCTCCGCGTCCAGCTGCGGTTACCGCAAGGCCGGGAGGGCGTACCCGTCAGCCGACGTCCGCTGCGGCGGGCTGATCCGGGACCAGCGCCTCGTTCCATTCGCGGATAGTCCATGTCCGTACGACCCCGTGGATAACGAAGGGGTCGCCGCGGACGAACTCCTCGGCCGCCGCACGGGTAGTGAAGATCCCCATGGACCCGTCCTGCTGGGCGTTGGCGAACGGGCCGATCATGAGCAGCTCGCCGCGGCCAGCGAACTCCTGCCAGCGGGCGCGGTGCTCGGCGAAGTACCGCGGCGCGTTCTCGGCTACGCCGTCGGCCGATTCGTAGAACACTACGGCCTTCATGACTGCTCCCCCCCGGCCGCGGCGGCCAGGCGGCCCAGGATCGTCGTCCAGCCCCGGCTGTAGGCACCGCCGGAGTACCCGCCAGGCAGCGCGCAGTCCCGGGCCAGCTGTTCCTCGGTCAGCTGCTCCCAACCGCTATGCTCGACGCCGACCCGGGTCAGGGCCGGCCCGAGGACGGCGAAGCTCAGCTCGACCTCGGTCACGACCGAGGTCATGTTCCAGGTCATGACGAACCGCTCCGGCGGCTCCCAGACCCGGACCTCACCCCAGTCGACCTCGGTGCCGTCCTGCCAGGTCTCGTAGACGCGGCCGCCCTCGCGTCGCTCGAACGTGACGTCCCGGACCTGGTCCCGGCCCGCCGAGAACGGGGTGACGGGCCACCAGACGCCGATGGTCCGGACGAACGTGTCGAAGGTATGCCGCCGGTCACTGCGGACCACGACGGACTGCCGGACCGGCGGACGCCGCAGCGCCGTCACCGAGCCTGACGACCGATCCTCCATGGACTGGGTCATGCCGATCCGCCCCCTTCGCCTTGTTGTGCCCATGATCAGCTGGCCGCCGGAGCCTGGCGCTCTTCGTCGGCCGCGCGGTCGGCCTCAACCAGGTCGCGCGCCACTTCCAGGGACGACGCCCACATCTGGTCAAGGAACTGCCGCAAACCCGCCAGCCCCTCTGGGCGGGCGCGGTAGAGGCGGCGGGTGGCATCGCGGCGCTCGGCCAGCAGGCCGGCGTTCTTGAGTACGGTCAGGTGCTGGCTGACCGCCGTCCTGGTCACGTCGAAACAGCTGGCGATCTCGCCCGCCGATAGCTCAGAATGGGCGACCAGCTGCAAGATCGCCCGGCGGCGCGGCTCAGCCAGGGCGCCGAGCGCCCTGTCCGTCTCGTCGTGGCCCGGTTCCGGCGGCCGGTTTGCTGGCACGGCACTCCACTGACATTCACGCGGGTTGACCTTCGCACTGCTTAACGTTCGTATGAGCTAACGTTAGCTTAGGCTGGCGCATTGCTCAAGCTAGTGATGATCGCCGGGCGGGGTGAGGTGGGGATGAAGCCGGTAGCGGGTGGATTCGTGAGCGGCCCACAGCTCGTCCCACGTCTTGGCC
>JBAPYC010000917.1:0-2162 GCA_049284535.1 Streptosporangiaceae bacterium | reverse complement strand
CGCGGATGTGCTCCGACCCGCTGAAGCCGACGTACAGGCCGGTGACGCGGACCGCCTGGTCGCCCTCCACGAGGGCCTGGATGATCACCTTGTCGCGGTTCAGGGCGGCGATATAGGTGGTCTCGCCGGTGCTGGCCGACAGTTCGGCCGGGGTGCGGCCAGTACTTAATGATCTTCGTTCGCCAGCGAGAATGTGCGACCACGCGAAGGTTGCTACGACGGCTCCAGCTGGCCTTACTGAGGAGGTTGACGAGCGGGTGGCACCTGGTCAGCTCAGTGATGCGCTCGCTGCCCGCAGGTCGTCCAGCGCGGCCAGGGTGTATGGCGCGAGCTCGTCGTCGACGTCGCGGCTGCCTTCGGACCACTGGGCGTAGCCACGCTTGAACGCGAGGACCCCCAGCTCGCCCGCGAGCTGCGCAGTCGGGTCGGGGACACCGCGGGCGACGAGCGCGGCCGTCATGGCGGCCGCGAGACCGACGCTTTTGAGGGCGTCCCGTTCCTGAAGTTCGGTGCTGGCCGCTACGGCTGCTTTAAGGCGGGGGCCGAGCTCGCGGTTCACCGGCCCCATCGCGCTCGATGCGCGCTCGAGACCCGCGGCAACCGCCTCGAGCGGGCTAGCACTCGCCGGCGCCTCGGAGATCCCGTCGGCAAGCAGCCGGCTCAGCGCCTCCTGGCCCGCGACCAGCAACTCCCGCTTATCGGGGAAATGACGAAAGAAGGTGCTTTTCGTGACCCCGGCGCGCTCGGCGATCTGCGCCACCGTGGTGGCGTCGTACCCCTGCTCGGTGAACAGGTCAACGGCCGCGACGACGAGCCGCTGACGCGCCCCCGGTTGCCATCGAGCCATGAGGCCATCATAGGCGATGGGACATGTGTCCCATCGTCGTGTACAGTGATGGGACAATTGTACCTTCACTGTTCAGGGGAACCCATGCACGTCTTCGTCACCGGCGGTACCGGCACCATCGGCTCTGCCGTCGTCGCCGAACTGCTCGGCAATGGCCACACCGTTCTCGCACTGGCTCGCTCGGACGACTCCGCTCAGGCCGTCAAGGGCGCCGGCGCCGAGGCGCTGCGAGGAGGGCTGGCGGACCTCGACGTGCTGCGGGCCGGCGCTGCGCAGTCCGACGGCGTGATCAGCCTGGCGTTCGGCCGCGACTACAGCAGCCCGGACGCACTCGCGCGGGCCATCGCCGAGGAGAGCGCCGCTCTTGCCACGCTGGGGGAGGAACTCATCGGAAGCGACCGCCCGCTCGTCACGGTCTCGGGCACGCCCTGGGTGCCGGGCCGCCCTTCCACGGAGGCCGACCCGCTGCCGACCGACGGGCCGGTCGGGGGCCGGGGCCGTTCGGTCAATGCGCTGCTTGACCTGGCCTCGCGCGGTGTGCGCAGCACGGCTGTCCGGATGCCGCGCACGGTCCACAACCAGGGCCAGGGCGGATTCGCCGGCCTGATGACCGACGCAGCGCGCCGCACCGGGGTGTCCGGCTACCCGGGCGACGGCACCCAGCGCTGGCCGGCCGTGCATGCGCTCGACGCAGCGGTGCTGTTCCGGCTGGCCCTGGAGTCGGCACCGGCCGGGACGTGCTGGCACGCCGTGGCCGACGAGGGCGACGCCGTGCGGGACATCGCGGCAGTTATCGGCCGGCGACTGGGCCTGCCGGTCGAGGCGGTGCCGCAGGAAACCTTCGGCCCGTTCGGCCCGATCTTCGCGATGGACCAGCCCTCCTCCAGCACTCATACCCGCGAAGCGCTCGCCTGGGAACCAGTGCACCCGAGCCTGCTGGAGGACCTGGAGAACATCGAGCCCTAACAGGGTCGCGAAGACCGTGCCGATGCACCGGCGAAAAGCCGGCAGTTTACGGCGCTATCACACCGCAAACTGCCGGCAAAGCAGGCGTCGTGGCCGATCGTTCGTCCGTTTGGGTCGTCATAGCGACCGCAATCGACGGAAGATCTTGCTAGCTGTTATCCGTGGGGCCGAAGAGACTGAGTAGTTGCGGCAGGAGCGTCGCGATCCCGGGTGCCGCGGCCATTTCGGCGGCCACGGCCCGGGCGGCATGGCGGTACGAGCCGACGGCGAGCACCGTCTCGATGGCAGCGCGGATTTGGGGTGCGTCGGCCCGGCTGACCGGGCGGCGGCGGGTGCCGGGGGCCTGGGC
>JBAPYC010000916.1:0-8120 GCA_049284535.1 Streptosporangiaceae bacterium | reverse complement strand
TCGACCGTGAAGGAATGACGGTACCGGTGCCGATCCCAACCACGGACGGGCGGCACTTCGCCGACGGTCTGGTGGTGATGACCTACGTGGAGGGCGGATCGCCCGAGACCGAAGCCGACTGGCGTCGCGTCGCCGGCACACTCCGCCAGCTGCATCGGCTCACGCACGGCTGGCCCCAGCGCCCGGGCTGGCGATCGTCGACCGGCCTTCTGCACGCCGAGACCGGGACGAAGGTCGACCTCGGCGTGATGCCGCCTGAGGGTGTCGTTCGATGCCGAGCAGCGTGGGCGCGACTCACCGGTCGCACGACGTGCGTCGTCCACGGCGACCCCAACCCGGGCAACATCCGCATGACCGCGGATCGCGTCGCGATGATCGACTGGGACGAGTCGCACGTCGATGTCCCCGACCTCGACCTGGCACTGCCGCACAACGCCGCCGGTCTCGACGACGACTCGTACGACGTCGCCGCGCAAGCGCGGGCCGCGTGGGAAGCCGCCGTCTGCTGGGACCCCAGCGGGACCGATCAGTTCGCAGTCAAGCGGCTCGCCGAAGTTCGAGCGCTCTGAGCAGCAGCGAATCGACACAGCGCACCCAACGCTGCGCGATCGCGCACGTCCAATGCAGCGACCCCCGCTGCGAGGGGACCTAGTGAGCGCCGGCCACTGGACACCGCTATGGGTAGCCATGTGCTCATGCCCATGTCACCCCTCTTCTGATGGCCCTAACATCACGGGGCATACTGCAGTCCGCTTGCCAATGAGCAAGGGGAACCTGGCCGCCAGCTACCAAGCCCTCCACGACGCCTACCGGCAACGCGAGACCGTCTTCGCCACGGTCATGACCGACCGCACCGACTGGGACAACGCCACCGGCGCCCAGCGCCACCTGGCCGTCGCCGCCGACGCCCGCGCCGAAATACGCTAAGACCTCGTTACACAACGGATCCGCAGTTAGTAACGGCGCGGATCTCTACCTCTAGCGTTAGACGCGGTTCGTAATCCGGGAGCTTAGGGGGGACCGGATCGGCGTTGGGGAGCGTGCACCGGCGGCCTGTATCACCGTTGACTCGAGCAGCTCGTGTCATCCATCCCCGGAAGGAAGCAGCGCGTGGCCTCGCTGGTCCTGACGATATCCGTCTCGCCCGGCGGCTACGTCGCGCCGGTTGACAGGAGCACCGGCTGGATCGCCGCGGCAGGCTCCGATGACGGCCTCAGCTGGAGTGCCAGGACCGTGCGCAACGCCGCCGCGCACCTGATGGGGGCCGCCACCTACGCTGCGTGGGCCGGTGCGGGCGAGCGGATCTTCCTCGCGCCGCTCACCATCGAGCCGGTGAGCACCACCATCTTCAGCGGCGGAGCCGTCGCCCACGTCTTCGCCGCGCACCCATGATCAAGCCCGCCCGGCAACCGGGGAGCGACGACAATCCGAACGGGCTGATCTAGAGCCTTGTCAATTAATCCGAATTTAATTTTGGCGCCTGTTTGGGATGATAGTTCCAGCGCCCATGACCCGATCCTTTCGGCGCGGGACTGGGGTGATCGCGGCGCGGGTCAGCTGAGTAGTGAATTCGGCGAGCGCCCGCCCGGTACCCGCGGCCCAGTCCATGAACTCGTCAGGAGTGATGGGATATCTCGCCGTGTTGCCGATCCCGTCTGGGGTGAGGCGCACAGACTGGCCGCGGTGGCCGGGCCGGCCGGGGCGGTGCCATGATGGGGCGCCCGGCGGGGAGACGAGGGCTTGCCCGAAGATCTTGGCGGCCACGCCGGTGCCGAGTGTGCTGACGGCTGGAGTCAGGCCGCTGAGGATACAACCGACGCGGTGGGCGTAGTCCGGGTCGGCGGCCGCCCGTGATGCGATGGTCCGCAGGGCGCGGAGCCAGATGTGGTTCAGGTTGCGGTTACGGAAGAGCTGGACGACGAGCCGGGAGAACGCCATGTCTGTGCGCAGGTTCTGATGCACGAGCTGCTGGTATCCCTCCAGGGAGGCCGCGTCCAGCCGATCGGAATCAAGACAATCGGCCGCGATGTCGGCGGCCCATCGGGCGCTGTGCAGCGCGTACTGGATTCCCTCGCCGTTGAGCGGATTGATCAGCCCGGCGGCGTCGCCGAGCAGCATCACGCGGTCGCCGATCAGCGGCAGCCGCGGATTGTAGGTCGTCAGCGGGTGCCCGAGGACCTTTCCGCGCATCCGGGCACCCCGGAGCCGGTACTGCATCGAAGCGTCCTCGGCGATCAGCCGCAGCAGCATCTCGCGCAGATTACGGCCGGACTGCGGATAGGTTGACATGAGCATGCCGACGCCCAGGTTGGCCGAACCGCCGCCGGCCGGGAACAGCCAGTAGTAGCCCGGGAAGCTGCCGCTGGTGAAGCAGATGTCGCCCTGGCCGGCCGGGCCGCCGACGTCATCGAAGTAAGCTCGCACCGCCACGATCCGGTCCTGGCGGGGCGGCACGCCGCCATGCAGCGTCCGGGCGACCATCGAGTTGCTGCCGTCGGCTCCCAGCAGCAGCCGGGTGCGCAGCTGCCACGGGCCGGCCGCGCTGTGGCCCCGGACGGTGATCGCGCCGGGCGCCTGCTGCACCGCGGTCACTTTACGGCCTTCCAGGACGGTTGCTCCGGCCTGCCGGGCCGCGTCCAGGATCCAGGCGTCCAGCTGCAGCCGGGGAATGACCCGGCCGTAACCAGGAAGCCCGTCAACCTGCGGTATACCCATCACGGGGAGCTGATCTCCATTGACGTGCAACGCCAGGTCAGCCATCTTGCTGGTCGCGCGGAACGCTTCTGTCTGGGCCACGCCGAGGTCGGCTAGTTCGGCTAGCGCCGTCGGCCCGACGAAGTCGCCGCATACCTTGTCCCGCGGGAAGCTGGCCCGGTCGATTAGCACGGTCCGGAACCCCCGCGCGGCCAGCCGCGCAGCAGCGGCCGCCCCGGCGGGGCCGCCACCGACGACGATGGCATCGCAGTCGTGCCCAGCCGCCCCGCTGCGCATCGGCTGGGCCGCCCGGCCAGCAGCGGGCCCTGTGTCGAAGTGCATGGTGCTCCCTTCACGCGGAGTGTGCTGCATCCGGCTCACGAACTCCATCAGTTCCCGTTCCCGCACGCGATCACAGTCTGCGCCTGGGAGGCCGCCATTAAGCCAGTGGCCTTCACCCTGAACCGGCCCATGCTCAGGCCAGCTCTGCGTCGCCGACATCAGCAGACGGGCCCTGGCGGTCGATCAGCCTGCATCAGGACCTGTCCACGCCAGGCCCCGAGCGGGAGGAGTGGCGGGACGCGTCCGCCCTCGGCGGCTCCACCATGCGGATCACCGCCGAGGAGATGCGGCAGATTCACGACGAGATCTGGCCGATCCTGGAGTGCTACCGTGAGCGGGTGAAGGACCCGTCGCCCGACGCGCGTGCCGCCCGGGTGTTCTCCTTCACTGGCGTCAGCCCCCGGCGATGACCGGCCGGCGGGGCGGGCTGTGGCGGCAGCGGAACTTCCGCCTGTTCTGGACCGGGGAGAGCATCAGCGAGGTCGGCAATTCCGTCACCCTCGTTGTCATCCCGCTGGTCGCCATCGACACCCTGCACACCAGCACGTTCATCGTGACGCTGCTGACCGCGATGGTCTGGCTGCCCTGGGTCATCATCGGCATTCCGGCTGGAGCGTGGGTTGACCGGCTGCCACCCCGGCCTGTCATGCTGGCCAGCGATGCGGTCTCGGTAGCGGTGTACGTGAGCGTCCCTGTCGCCGCCTGGTGCGGGGTGCTGACCGTGGCGCAGCTCATCGCGGTCACGCTGATCGCCGGCGCGGCGTCGGTGTTCTTCAACAGTGCCTACCAGGTCCTGCTCCCAGGGGTAGTCGACGAGGCGGACCTCCCGGAGGGGAACGCCAAGCTGCTGGGCAGCCGCGAGGTTGCCCAGATCGGTGGGCCAGGGCTCGGCGGGCTGCTCGCCCAGGCGGGCGGCCCCGTGACCGGGCTGCTGGCCGACGCGATCAGCTTCGCCGTCTCGTTCTGCTGCCTGACCGCCATGCAGCGTCCGCGGGATCGCCGGTCAGGCGCGCCCGCCGCCGGCGGCGTGCTCGACGGTCTTCGCTTCGCCTGGCGGGATCTCTACCTGCGCGCGATGACGGCGTTCTCGTCGCTCGGCAACCTGGCACTCACCGGTGTCGACGCCCTCCTCGTCGTCTTCCTGGTCCGTACCGTCGGGCTGTCCTCGGCGGCGGCCGGCCTCCTCATGGCCAGCCTCGGCGTTGGCGGCGTCCTCGGCGCACTTGCCGCCCGCCCGCTGGGACGACGGTTCGGCACAGCGCGGGCCCTGCTTATCGCCGTCCCGGGCGGCCTGTGCTTCGCGTTGCTGCTCCCGCTCGCGGACAAGGGACCGCGGCTCGCGTTCGCCAGCGCAGCGCTGGTGTGCACCGGTTGCGTCATCGTCATCGCGAACGTGATCGTCGACAGCTTCATGCAGACCTACGTCTCGCCGGACATACTCGGCCGGGTCGCCTCGGCGACCAGGACCGTCGGGTTCGCGATGATGCCCGCCGGCGCGCTGCTCGCCGGAGTCCTCGCCACCGCGCTGGGGGTCCGGGCTGCGCTATGGATACTCACTACCCTGATCGCCGCGTCCGGCCTCACATTCCTGCTGACTCCCATGCGGCACCTGCGTAACCTGCCGCGACGCGCTGCGGTCCCGGCAGCTGAGGCGGCGATGACGAGCCCAGCGCTAGAACCCGACTCACACTGACATCTAACTCCGCGGATTCGGCGGCGGTGAGCAAAGCGTGGTCGAGCCCGAATCGCGGTCGGGGCGCACACCCAAAACCCAAGGTCAGCCGGCATGTTGCCGAAGACCTGGCACCCCATCATGATGCCGCCCGGCGCCGCCGCGCCCCGGCCGAATTGCATCTTTTCGGCCCGGCCTAGCCGCTCTGCAGCCTGCGTGCCTGCACACCTCATCCGCTATGGCGTGCTGCCGCTCGTCTTGATGTCCGCCAGGTGCGTGACAGACTGGACATGGCCGCAGGTGCAGGTCGCCACCTGGCGGCGCATGTTACTTCGGGTGCGGAAAGCAGGTGAGGCCCGATGGCGATCTTCGGAACATATGCCGAAGTCCTTGGCCCTGACCATCCGCTGATGAAGAACAAGGCCAGGAGTACCAGCTGGTCCTCTAGCCGATACCGGTCCGCCGAAATCGAGCAGGCTATGCGCGCCGAGCCGGGTGTTGTTCTTGGTGACGTGCTCCGGCAGACCGGTGGCGCCTGGGAAACCACGACCCGGCTGACGCCGAAGTTCCGCGATGCCATCCGCGAGATAGCGGAGCTGACCTCGGACGAGGACCTCCTCAGGATCGCGGAGCTTGCCGAAGTGCCGGTGTCGCTGGAGCATCTCCGTCAGGTGGATCCGCACACCCGCATTCTGGTCGGCTACCGGCTCGATGTCAGTCCGGCTGAGAGTCCACGGCTGCGCCGCAGGCTAGCACTTCCGGCTGATCCCAGGATCACGCTGCATTTCGACGAGGTCGTCTTTCCGGGCACTTCGGGAAGGTTCTGGAGTGCTATGCGCTGGGACACACCCGGCCTGAAAACGGGCGATCGCCCGGCAGCGCCGCACCGCTGAGAACCGTTTCGGCTGGCAGGAGGCAGGCGCTCACAAGCGGTCATGCCGCCAGCCCTCCCAGCCCTCCCAGGCGAACCGGGCGGACCGGGCGCTAGACGCCTTCGGCGACCGTGAACTTGGTGAGCTTACGCGCGGCCACGATCGAGCCGAGGTCCGAGGCACCTTCGGGGGTAGCTCGCCAGGCACGGTAGGCCTGGTCATGCTCGATCGATTCCCAGGTCTCATAGACGATCACGTGTGCCGGATCGTCGCTGTCGATCAGGACCGTGGCGCCCAGGCAGCCCGGGAACGCGCGGGTGTCGGTGAGCGTCGCGTGGATTACCTTGTGCGCACCTTCCAGCGAGTCGGCCTTGAGCTGCAGGTCCAGAATCGCAATTGTCGCCACGGCTGCTCCTTATGGACACGGTGATCAACTGGCTCAACTGTCCGCAAGCGCCGCACCGCTGCCCCGTATTCCCTGACCACGGCGCTCCGTCAGATCCACAGTCCCGAGCTCAGTGCTGCACTGAACTTAGGGTTGCACTGAACTTAGGGCTGCACCGAGATCTTCGTGGTGTTCACGTCCAGGTGCGCCCCCTGCCGCGACAGCAGCGCGGCGTCGCCGCGGCTGATCAGCCCGATGCTGGCCGGGTAGGCACGCGAGTTGCCGGTTACCCGGCCGGCGAACCGGACCCGGTCTCCTGCGTGCACCGCAAATGTCCGCAACGGTCCCACCAGCTGAACCCATATCCGGGCCTGGGCGGTGCCGATCCAGAAGCCATTCCGGGTGACCGCGGCCACCACGCTGACGCCGGAGGCGTCGGCAACGTCACCGATCAGCGAACGGAGCGACTGCCCGGCCGCCGCGTCGCTCACCGATCGGCCGCCGACGGACAGATGGCTGATCACTGGGGGCGGCGGCGAAACCGGTGGCGCCGACGGCGAGCTCGGCACCGGGACTGGCTTGGCGGCGGGGGCACTGGCAGGCAGCAGCACCACCGCGGCGGCGACCACCGCGGAGCCAGCCGCGACCGAGCCGGCGGTCTGCAGCGGATGCGCCCGGGCTTTGCTCGCGATCCAGGCCAGCATCGCCCCGGGGACCGCGATCGCGGTCAGCGCGACGCTGCGCCGGTCCAGCGGTTCGCTCAGCGTCGCGCAGGTCTCGCAGTCAAGCAGATGCTCCCCCGCGCTGGCCTCCCGCTGCCGCCGCGTGTCGCCCGCCGAGATCGCCAGCAGCACCCGGTGGCACTGCGGCGTCGGCAGCTCGACGTGCCGGAACGCCAGCAGGTACTCGAGCCGGAGCTTGGCCCGCGTCCGTGCTATCCGCACCCGCAGCGCCCCCGGGGATTCCACCGCTTTCGGCTCCGCCGCCCGATCGACGTCGTAATAGGCCAGCAGGTCGCGGCGCTCCTGCTCGGACAGCTGGGCCAGAGCGGACATCATCGCCCGCCGGGCCTCTCCCGCCAGCAGGACGTCTTCGGGCCGGTCCGGCTCGGCGGGGTCCAGGATGCGCGGGGCCACGGCCGCATGCCGCATCGCGCTCTTCGCGTGCGAGCTGACCAGGTTCCGTGCGGTGACCACGGCGTAGGGCAGCACCGCCTCGGGGGCGAGGCGTACGCGGGCCGCCAGCAGGCGCTCCAGGCAATCCTGAACCAGGTCATCGACGTCCGCCGGGTTCGCGGCCCGGGCAGCCACAACCCGGCGGATGACCGGCTCTACCGCGATGACCTCGTGCGCCGAGGCCACAGCCGTCTGATCTGCCACTAGCCCGCCATCTGTCGTTAGCCACGAATTCTGGGCCGCCCCCTACCCGGGCGCGGTCAGGTTAGGCACGTTCCGCACCGCCGGCAGGAATCGCCGAAATACCGCGTAACGCCCGGCGGTCTCGGAGCTTTCAGTGATGACAGCCACAACCAGACTTCCGCAAGGAGAATTCATGACGACCCCGCAGCAGTGGGACAACCTGATCGGCCTGCCCGCGATCGACAGCGATGGCGACAGGATCGGGAAGGTGGGCCAGGTCTACACCGGCGACGCCTCCGGACAGCCGGAGTGGGTCACGGTCAGCACCGGCTTGTTCGGCACCCGGCAAAGCTTCGCGCCGCTGTACAACGCCTCGGTCCGCGACGACCAGCTCGTCCTGGCGGTGCCCGAGCAGCTGGTCAAGGACGCTCCCAACATCGATGACGACGGTCACCTGGCCGACACCGAGGTCGCCGCGCTCTATCAGCACTACGCCGGGCACCTGGATCCCGCGGCGGGCCGCGGGATGCGGGATGCGGACGACGACGGCTACCCCGCCCGCCACGCCGACACGGGCGTGACCGGCACCCAGGGCCGGGACACCTCGGGACCGACCACCGACGACGCGATGACGCGTTCCGAAGAGCGGCTGCATGTCGGCACCGAGCAGGTGCAGGCCGGCCGGGCACGGCTCCGCAAGTACGTCGTCACCGAGAACGTCACCCAGACCGTCCCGGTCAGCCACGAGGAAGTGCGGCTGGAGCGGGAGCCGATCACCGAGGCGAACCGGGACGCCG
>JBAPYC010000915.1:0-1909 GCA_049284535.1 Streptosporangiaceae bacterium | reverse complement strand
GGATCGCGATCAGCGCGGGAACGTTGACCAGCATGCTGGCGGCCTGCCCAGCAGTAGGCTCGAACGGTTCCTGGGCCGCGCCCGCCGACGTGCGCTCGGCCGCGTCGAGCAGCGGCTCAGCTGCCGCCACGCGGCCGCTGGCGGCCGCCATGAGCGATTGCGCCAGCAGCAGCCGGGGCCGGGACTCGACCAGGTCGGCGGGGAGCGCCGAAAGCCAGCGCTGAACCGTCGCAGCCTCGCCGCGCAGATAGTAGACGGCGTCAAAGTGCCGCTCGATCAGCCGCGCAGCCCAGGTCATTTCCCCGGCGGCCACCGCGTGCCGTATCGCCTCATCGGCCAGCCCGTGTTCCTCGGACCACGCGGCGGCGTTGCGGTGCAGCGGCGCCACCCGGCCGGGCTGTTCGTCTTGCAGGCGGGCGCGGAGCAGATCGGCGAACAGGTGGTGGTAACGCCACCAGCCGCGCACCTCATCCAGCGGCACCAGGAACAGCCCGGCCCGCTCCACCCGCTCCAGCAGCGCCTGGCTGCCGGTCTGGCCGGTGACCGCGTCACACAGCGGGCCGGACAGCCGCTCCAGCACCGAGGTCTCCAGCAAGAACGCGCGCACCTGATCGCTCTGGCCTTCCAGGACCTCCTCGGCCAGGAAGTCCAGCACGTAGCGGTGGCTGCCGGTGAACGCCGCCACGAACCCGGTCACGTCCGCCTGCCCGCGCAGCGACAGGGCGGCCAGCTGCAGCCCCGCGGCCCACCCCTCGGTGCGCGCCGCCAGCGCCGCCACGGCCGCATCAGGCAGGGCCATGTCGGGGGCGGCAACCACCTGCTGCAACAGCGCCGCTGCCTCCCCGATGGTGAACCGCAGATCCGCGGCGCGCACCTCGGCCAGCTGCCCGCGCGCCCGCCGCCGGGCCAGCGCCAGCGGCGGATCTGACCGGCTGGCCAGCACCAGCTGGAGGCCCGGCGGGCGGTGCTCCAGCAGGAACTCAACCGAGGCGTGCACCTGCTGGGAGCCGATCAGATGGTAGTCATCCAGCACCAGCGCCACCTCGCCGGCATCGGGCTGGGCGGCCAGCTCGTTGATCAGCGCCGTCACCAGCCCTTCGAACGACGGCGGCGGCGGCGGGCCGAGCACCGGGCCCACCCGCTCGGCGATGCCCGGGCACACCCGGTCCAGCGCAGCAACGGCATGGCGCCAGAACCGTGCCGGGTCATTGTCGCCCGCATCCAGCGACAACCAGGCCGCGGGCCGCTGGCCGCATCGTGCCCAGCTGGACAGCAGGGCCGTCTTGCCGGACCCGGCCGGGGCGCAGACCAAGACCAGGCCCCGCCTCAGGCCCTCATCAAGCCGGTCCGCCAGACGCGGCCGGGGTACAAAACCAGGCCGCGGGCCGGGCACGTGCAGCTTGGTGGCCAGCAGCACATCCCGCTCCGCCGCGGCAATCCCTGGCCTGGCCGCCGCGGGCGGCTCAGTCACCGGTGACCTGCACGCTCAGCGCCTCCAGCGATCCTGCATGTCGCTGCTGGTAAGAACCATCGTAGTGGCCGCGGCTGGGCAAAGGCCGCCGCGACGGCGCAATCATATGAACGTCCAACGGCCAGCCGCCTTCTGCCCCGGCCTTCCGGCCTTCCCTGCGTAACTGCACACAATCCGGCCCGGCGGGGTTGCACGCGGCTGCCGGACGGTGCCTTCACGAAAAGCCGCGAGCACGCCACCGAGGGCCGCGCGCCGCCAGCCCAGGCCGTCCACGTTGAGCGGCACTCCCGCGCCCGATGCCGCCGAGAAGATTCCACCCCCAGCGGCACCTTCGGGTGACGCCCCGCCCGGGGGCCGCTTCATAGCGTTCAGGCACAGAAACGCACACCGACAGGAGGGAAGGAATGGCTGCCCCGTCAAGCTCGACCGCTTCAAGGC
>JBAPYC010000914.1:0-14286 GCA_049284535.1 Streptosporangiaceae bacterium | reverse complement strand
AACGCAAGGCCATTGACGGCAGAGCCCGGCGCTGACGTCGCCAGCGGCGCCGCCTTGATTTCATGGACGGCCAAATTCGGCAACGGAACAGCGAAAGGCTCCGAATGTGCCTTTCGGAAAGGTGACGGTCTTGCAGACCGCTCCCTTCAACGCCGCGATCAGCACAGATAGATGATGTAGGGCACGCTTGAGCAAGTGTCCGGCACGATGCATGTGTGACTACTTACCGGAACCATGATTACTTACTGGGCGGATACTTCCTCTATGCACACACTAACCGGATGGTAGGTGTCGTCGAGTCGCGCGGTGCTTGCTTATATTCAGTGGGCCATCCCCGGATCTGACCTCTTCCGTGTCAGGCCTCCTCGGCGGCCTGGCTTAACGTGCATCAAGCCAGGCCGCGAACGCCTGCGGTGTTGTCCGGGACTGACCGTGAGAGAACATCGCCGCCGAGTGACCGCCATAGCCCGCTCTTAACCTCTGGAAGCCGCACCCTTATCGCACGCGGATCGCAAGCGCATGATCACCAGCTCGGCGTTTCGGTCCCCGCACGGGCCAGGGCTGCCCGCACACGCAGGCGGCGAGGAGCGCGGGGGCATGCCCAGCAGATTGTCCGGGCCTCGCGGAGCAGCAGCGTGCCCGATGGCGTCCACGCCTGCCGTCCTGCGGCATCACACCTGAGCGGACTTCGCGTCCGCTTCGATCGCGGCGGAGTCGGCCTGCAACTGCCTGGCCTCTATCTTCCGTGCCTGCTTCATCGCCCGCTCGACCTCCGCCCCCGTATCCGCCACCGCGACCACCACCAGGCCCGCCTGGCCGACGTCCAGGTGCTCGCCGAGCTCCTTCAGATCCTTGCGGCTCATCCCGGCCGCTGCATGACCGGCCACCGCGCCCAGCACCGCGCCGCCCCCAGTGGCGACTGCGAGCAGGCCCCCGCCCACCGCGGCGAACGGGAACAGGGCCACCACCAAGCCGGTGGCCAGCCCCGCCCCGCCGCCGAGCACGCCGCCGACCCGGGTCGGCGTCTCATGTTTCTTCGTGATCTTGACCTTCCCGCCGGCCCGGCGCTCGATGACCGCGGCGTCATAGGCGTCGATCAAGCCCGCCTTTGAATGCAGCTCCTTGACCGCCTCATAATCGGCGTCCGCGCCGGCGGCGTTGTCATACACCCCGACATACGCCACGAACGTGTCAACTGCCATCGCCATACCTCCAGTACCTGCCAGATGAGTCAGTCGCGCTACCGGTGCGGGGGACTGCCAGCCCGGCAGCCACCCGGGCCGATGCCCCATCTCTGCCACGGCATGGCGGACCACCCGCCAGGTGGCTATCGCCAGCCATTTGTAACCACGACGCCACCGCTAACCCGCCGCAGCCAGATCATCCGGCTGCACGGACGGCGGCTTTAGTTTCGTGATGGCCGGGCGACTCGCCGGGTTGCTGGAGTGTGCCGCCTGGCCAGATTCCGGTTGCCTTGCGCGTCCACTCGGCGGCGCCGCGGTCGACAGCTGCCTTGACCAGCGCGTATATCGCGCCATGCAGAACCGCGGCGAGCAGGATCTCTCCCCAGTCCCGCTCTGAATCCATCGGCGTAGGCGCGTCAGATCCCCGGCCGACGACCTTCCAGACCCTTTTGAAGATCAGCCCGGAAAGCACGCCGGCAACGATCCCGGCCACGATGGCCACCGGCTTGTACAGCAATTTGAGCATCGCCGTCTCCACCCACGTGATAACCGCCCGGGGCCATCCCCGGAACTAGCGTTCGCCGGCTTCAGTGCCTGCCGCCCGCGGCGAAGTACCTTCATGTCTTGGACTTCGCTTCGCACGTTGTACCATTCGACCGCGCGCCGCACCGGGCGCGCCTGGTTGTTCTTGGTCACGCTGGCCAGCGCGTACGCCCCGATGACGCCGGTAATGACTGTTGCCTGGAAGCGGCGGTCGTGCAGGAGGATGTGCGTCATCACCGCCAGCCAGATCCCGTACCTGGCCATGCGGTCGGGGAGGGGCCGCCGGCTGGGCCCGGGCTCAGCCAGGCCTCCTGGCGGCCCCCCAGCCTGACCAGGCGCCGTCTGCGCCGTCATGCTGCACTCCCTCGGTCGCAATTTCCTGACCGCGGCCCGGAAGGACGGACCGCTTTTGTGTGAATCATCGCACGGTGGTCCCCGGTCTGGTAGGGCCAGAAGCCCTTATATCCGGGAGCCGCTCGGCCGCCGTGCCGGGTGGTAGCGGCGGGCGGTACCTAGACGCCAGCCCCAGCTGAGCGGACGGCGGATGTGGACCCCCGCGAAGCCCATCACGTGACCAAGGGTCCCGGCGGCTTGACGCGATGCGCGGGCCTGGATGACGGAACGCGAGGAAGCCAACTGCCACGGGCACCCAGCTGTCAGACGCGTGAGCTGGGTTGATCTGCGTGCCCTAGCGATCCGGGCCCAGCGTGCGCCCGGGCGGGCCCGCCAAAGCAGAGCCCGCGCTGACGCCGGGCCAGCGGCACCGCAGGCGCCGCCTTGATTCTCCTATACGGCCAGATTCGGCAGCGGAGGCCATGTCTAGGACCTCCGAATGCCCCCTATAGAGACGTCGACGATCTTGCAGACCGCTCCCTTCAACGCCGCGATCAGCACAGATAGATGATGTTCCCGGTCTGCTCTTTGTCGCGGTGGCCACTGCGGGCCTGCTGTTACCGGAGG
Source organism: Streptosporangiaceae bacterium (assembly GCA_049284535.1). Lineage (GTDB taxonomy): Bacteria > Actinomycetota > Actinomycetes > Streptosporangiales > Streptosporangiaceae > Palsa-504. Next base: position 11,599 of record JBAPYC010000914.1, on the reverse strand, counting down.
GGTTCAGCCGATGCTGCCCGCAGCCGGGCTACCGATCCGGCCACGGCCAGGGCTGAGCCGGCGGCGTTCCTCGGCCTGCTGCGCTGCACGGCTCGGGCCGCCCGCAGGATATAGAACACGACGTTCGGGGCTTCGTTGGCAATCGCGAGCGCCGTCAGCAGCTGCGGGTGGCGAAGGCCCGACCGCACGCCGAAGACCATCTGTGAACAGGAAGCAAGGGCGGACAGGGCGTTCAGCGATCGCTGGCGGGCGTGTGTTTGCGTCCCAGCGGTAGCCGACGCCTCAGGAGCAAGATGGCGTGTGCCAAGATCGCGCAACATGTCCCTGTACTGCCGGGCGTGCTCTTCCATCTCGGCCCGGGTCGGCGCTTCGGTGCCAAGGCCCCACGCCATCAGCCCGGAGCCAGCAGCCCTGACCCACGCGGCCAGGGCCCGCTGCCGACGGCCGGCCCGCCTAGTGCCCTTCCCCGGACAGCGGCTGGGCCTTCCGCGCCCGGATCGCCTCATCCCGGTTACGCTTCTGGATCACCCGCAGCTCCATTTGTGACCGCCACGCATTTGTGACCGCCACGCCTTGACGAGCCACTCGTTTTCCTGGTTCGGATCGCTGAAATCCCACACCCCAGCGTGGTCCGACGTGGCCACGACGCGATCCTGGCTGGTCAGCAGCGTCTGCGTGTTCAGCGTGTCCCGGACATTGCGGCCCACCCGGTCAACAATGGGAGCCACGATTCCATCATAGGGTCCCATCTCGCCGCGCAGCCACGGGCCGAGCCCCTTGCGGGTCATCGGGTCCGTAGCTCCCGAGACCTCCCAGTCATCGGCCCACGCGATGATGTGGCCGCCGGCCGGCCGCTGCCTGCAGGTTCTGGTCGCCTGGCGCTGCGGGCTGCTGGTCTTGTCGGTCTTCCTGCTCAGGCGGCGTACTGCCACCAGGCAGCGTCCGCAGCCGTCATACTCGGTTGTGAGCATGTCTCCCATGATGCCTGCTCCGAATCCTGTGTGGATTGCGGAAGTATTCGGGCGGCTGCGGCCAGCCTGCCTGCGCCTCCCAGGTGCACCACATCACCCACCAGGCCCACGGCGGCCACACGAGCGTCACCGGCTGCAAGCTCTACTGCTTCTTCCACCACCAGATAATGATCCACAAAAACGGCTGGAAGATCGTGTCCCACCCAGACGAGACGACCAGCGCGATCAGCCCCGACGGCAAGACCATCCTGCACAGCCACGGCCCCCCGCCAGCCCGGGAGTGAGGGCTCAGGGCGCCACGGCGAGAGCCTGATCCAGGTCAGCGATCAGCTCCTCGCAGTCCTCCAGGCCGATCGACAGCCGCAGCAAAGACTCGCAAACGCCCACCGCGGTCCCGGCCGTGGTGCAGTGGGTCATCCGGGCAGGCTGCTCGATCAGCGACTCCACGCTGCCCAGCGACACGGCCAGGGTGAAGACCCGTGCCCGTTCGCAGACCTGCCCGGCGGTGTCGGGATCGGCGTGCAGTTCCACCGACACCACGCCGCCGAAACCGCCCGTCATCTGCTTGGCGGCCAGCAGGTGATCGGGATGCCCGGACAGGCCGGGGTAGTGCACCTGCCGCACGGCCGGATGCGCGGCCAGGAACTCGGCGATCCGCTGGCTGGTCTCGCAGATCTGCCTCATCCGCACCGGCAGGGTCTTGATCCCGCGCTGGACCAGCCAGGACTCCTGCGGGGCGGCGCCCGTGCCCAGCATGCCGGCATGCCGGCTGATCGTGGTCCCCAGCTCCTCGCTGGCCGCGATGATCGCGCCGCCGGTGACGTCGGAGTGGCCGCTCAGGTACTTGGTGGTGGAGTGGATGACCAGGTCCGCCCCCAGGGCGATGGGCTGCTGCAGGTATGGCGAGGCGAAGGTGCTGTCCACGATCAGGAGCGCGCCGGCCCGGTGCGCCAGGTCGGCCACCGCGGCGATGTCAGTGACCTTGAGCAGCGGGTTGGACGGGGTCTCGGTCCACACCAGCGCGGTTTCCGGCCGGATCGCGGCCGCCACCGCGTCCAGGTCGCCCATGTTCACCGCGGTCCAGGCCAGGCCCCACCGCTGGTAGACCTCGTGCACCAGGTCCCAGGTGCCGCCGTAGACGTTGTCCGGGATGACCAGGTGTGCGCCGGACCGGCCCAGCGCCTGGATGACGGTGGTGCAGGCCGCCATCCCGGAGCTCACCGCCACGGCCGCGGCCCCGCCGTCCAGGACGGCCAGGCAGTCCTCCAGGGCGCCGCGGGTCGGGTTGGCGATGCGGGAGTAGTCCCAGCCGGAGGTCACCGGGCGGGCGTGCGGGCGCACGAAGGTGGAGACCTGGTAGATCGGGGTGGTCACCGAGCCGTTGTGCTGTGCGGGATCATGGCCGGCGTGCACGGCCTGAGTGGCGAAAGCGGTCACAGTGAGTCTCCCAACTCCGGATCTGGCAACTCCATGGATTCGCGGTACCAGCGGTAGTACCAGCGCCCGATGATCTCCTGCTCGGTCGGCACCAGCACCCCGCCGCCGGCGTACGCGCGGGACCGCATGTTCGGCTGGCACCACTGCGCCGCGGCGAAGTCCTGCTTGTTGACCCGGTGGAACAGCTCGACGGTGTTGCCGAGGTCGTGGCGGGCGACGGTCTCCGGCGGGAACAGCCACTCGCACACCACCTTGGTACTGTCCGGGCTCAGCGGCTCGAAGCGGTGCGCGATGACATGATCCGGCAGCAGGGACAGGAAGCAGTTGGGCCGGATGACCATGCCGTAGTACTTCCGGTCGTCACTGTCTTCCAGGCCCGGCAGCCGGGGCAGCACGCTCTGGCCGCCGATCGAGAAAGACGCCTTGTCCTCGGCAAACAGATAACCCTCGGTCTCGTACCTGGCGTCCGCGCCGCCGCCCTGGCGGCGGAACTGCGGCAGCATGCCCACGAGCTCGGGATGGATGGTGTTGCAGTGGTAGCACTCCTGGAAGTTCTCGCCGATGATCTTCCAGTTCGCCGCCACCACGTACTCGATCCGCTGGCCGGTCACCAGAGAGGCCAGGTCATACCGGGCGAACTTGGCCCGGTCCCCGCCGAGCCGGTAGTCCAGCTGCGGCCATACCTGGTCGCCGAACGGCGCGGGACTCATCGCCAGGCTCAGCCAGACCATCCCGTGCCACTCGACCAGGTGCACCGGGTGCAGGCCGTAGCCGGCCTTGTCGACGCCGGCCATCGACTGCCAGTTGGGCGCGCTCATCAGGCTGCCGTCCAGGCGGTAAGACCACGAGTGGTACGGGCAGCGGATGGATTTGCCCACGTTCCCGTCGTCGGTCAGGCAGAGCGTGGCTCCGCGATGCCGGCAGACGTTGAGGAAGGCGCGCAGTGCCCGGTCGCGGCCGCGGACCACGATGATGTTCTCGTCGCCGAGAGTCCTGCGGATGAACCGGCCCGGGACCGGCAGATCCTGCGCCCGGCAGATGTAGATCCACTGCCGGGAGAAGATATTTTTCTGCTCGAGCTCGAAGATGGCGGGATCGGTGTAGTACCGGCCGGGCAGGGTCGGCATCAGCACCTGGGATGGAGCCATGGTCATGGCGCACTCCCCTCACAGTCGGGCGGCCCTGTGGGTTTTTGAGGGTCAGGAGTCGCCGTGCGGCGCCTGTGCCGCCCGGGAAAAACGGAAATCGGACGGGAAATAAGGGTCGCGGACCGCCGGGCGGTCCACCGTGAACGCCGCGATCGGGTAGCCGGTCTGCCCGTCGACGGCCAGGTCGGCCAGGATGTGCCCGATCAGCGGGGCGAACTTCGCGGCGTGTCCGGCGCCGACGAACAAGCCGATCCGCGGATGCCCCGGGACCGTGTCCAAGATGAAGTGCCGGTCCGCGGTCAGGTCGTACACACAGGTCTTGCTGATCAGTTCCGGGCCGACCGCACCGGGCAGGTACCGGGCGCAGAACTCGGCTACCTCGGCGGTCTGCTCGGGATCGGGCTCGAACCGCCGGGTCTCCTGGGTGACGAACCGGCCCGACATGTCGCGGGCTGCCTTCACGGCGGCCTCGCCGTAGACCGGGAAGCCGTAGAAGGTCTTGTCCGGTCCGTGGAAGAGCCAGACCGGGAACCGGTCCGGCGCGAACGCCCGCAGATCCGGAGCAGCAAAGTAGCTGACCTGCTCCTGGGTCAGCGTGAGCGGCAGCCTGAGCCCGAGGTCCGCGACCACCGACTCGGTCCACGACCCGGCGCAGATGGTGAGTGTCCCGCCTTGGAATACCTCCTCGTCGGTGTGCACCTCGACATGGTCGGCGAAGGGAACCAGCTTGGTGACCGGCGTCTGGTCGCAGAACCGCACGCCGAGGGCCCGGGCCCGGGAGATGTGCGCCGAGTTGACCCGCCGGATGTCCAGGATGCCCGATTCGGCCTGGTAGAGCCCGAGGACGCCGGCTCCGACCGACCACTGCGGCCAGCGGGCCCGCACCCCGGTTCCGTCCATTACCTCGCAGTCGTGCCCCTGCTCGGCCAGCGCCCGGGCGTAGCTGCCGATCTCGGCCTGGCCCGCCGCATCGTTGGGGGCCAGGTGCAGGCCGCCGGTCACCCGCAGCAGCGGGAGACCGGTCTCGTCCTCCAGGGCGCGCACGTGGTCGTAGGCGGCCCGGGTCAGCGACGTGTACTCGGTCGTGTGGTAGGAGTGCCGGATGATGCGGGAGTGATCCTCAGACGCGCCCCGGTCATGGCCGAGCCGGTACTGCTCGATGGCCAGGACGCTGCCCCGGCCGCGCCTGGCCAGCCAGTAGGCCGCGGCGCTGCCGATGCCGCCGGCACCGAGCACGATGTGCTCGTAGCTGCTGCTCAATCTGGGACGTCCTCCGGGTTGCGGCGCCAGCCCTGGCTGCTGCCATTGTGCAATCGGGAGGCGGCCAGGGTCATCCGGCACGGCGTCGCGGATTTCGCGGCCGTTCTTCGGCATCTGTCGGAACCAGCGGACGGAGCGCAGGCCCGTACATCTGATGCAGCCGGATCACCAGGTGCAGCAGGAGCCGGTCGCGGCCGTCGCGCAGGCTCAGCCCGGAGATCTGCTCCACCCGGTTCAGCCGGTAGTACAAGGTGGTGCGGTGCACCCGCAGCTGGGCGGCGGTGCGCTGCACATCGCCGGCGCAGTCCAGGAAGGTACCCAGGGTCGGCAGCAGGGAGGGCGCGGCCGGATCGGCCAGCAGCCGGGCCACCCCCTCCGGCAGCAGGGCGTCCGCCCAGGACTGCTGCGGGAACTGCGCCAGCAAGGCGTCGGCGCTCAGCTCGCTCCAGCGGGCCGCGGTGTCGCGGTCCCCGCCGGACGCCACGGTGGACGCGACGGTGGACAGTGCGATGCCGGCCTGGCGTCTGGCCGCCGGCAGCTCGCTCAGGCCCGGCACCGGGCCGCCCAGCCCGATCCGCCATGAGCCTGCCTGGTTCAGCTCGGCCAGCAGCGCGCGGGTGCAGCGCCCCAGCCAGTCGCCGAACCGGTCGGGCCGGCCGGTGATGATCACGGTAGCCCGCCGCGGCCAGTAGGCGGCCATCGTCCGTACCCCGGGCTGGTCGCGGAAGAACCGTTCGGCGTCCAGAGCGAGGGCGGGGGACTCCGGCCCCGGGCTGTCCTGGTCCGGGATGTGCTGGTCCGGGATGTGCCGGATGAGCAGCACGGCCACCTCGCCGCCGTCGTCCAGCAGCCCCCGGTCGGTCACCTCATGCCGGGCCGCCACCCGGCTGGCCGCGTCCGGGCTGAGCAGCTGCTCGACCAGCTCCTGGCGCAGCCTGCGGTCCCGGCCTCCGGTGACCAGCCGGGCGTGCAGCAGGGCGCCGATCTCCGTCGCGGTCCGCACCGAATCGGTCACCTGCTCCTCGGTGAGCTCGCCGAACCGGTCGGTGATCCACATGAACCCGAGCAGCAGCCCCTCGCGCCGGATCGGCACGCACAGCCGCTGCCACAGCTCGAGCTCGGGATTCTCCGCTACGTATCCCGGCCCGGGCAGCCGGGCGATCTCGTCGTGCTGCACGTCTTCTGGCCGGGTCCGCCGGTGCAGCAGCGACCAGACGCGGGCCGGGTCCGCGTCGCCGAAGTCCTCGCTCGCGGCGACCAGCCGCAGGTCGCGGTCGTCAACGAGCACCGCCCGTCCCAGGCGGCTCGCCAGCCCATCCACCAGGCCCTGGATCTGCTCGACGCTCATAGCTCACCTTCGGCGACGTACGTTAAGACCACGTTACGTGTCCGTCGCCGGAAGGGTTACCCGCCTCGTTCAGGCCTTTTTGCAGCCCTTACAGATCCAGGACGAGCCGGCCGGTGCAGGACCGGGACACGCAGATCATCATGGCTGTGCCGGCCATCCGCTCCTCGCTGGTCAGCACCGAGTCCCGGTGATCGGGCCGCCCGCCGAGCACGGCGGTCTCGCACGTGCCGCAGGTCCCCTCGGCGCACGAGGACAGCACGCCCACGCCCGCCTCCTCGACCACATCCAGGATCGACCGGTCCGGCGGGACGGTCAGCGTGAGCTCGCTGGCGGCCAGCTCCACCTCGAACGCCCCGGCCCGCACCGGCGCGGTCAGCGGCCGGGCGGCGAACCGTTCGGTGTGCAGCGACCGGGCCGGCCAGGTTGCGCACCGCTGCTCAATCGCGGCCAGCAGCGGCTCCGGGCCGCAGCAGTACACCAGCGTGGCGTCCCGGGGCACGCCGAGCCGCGAGTCCAGGTCGAGCAGGCCGGTCTCGTCTTGCGGCGCCACCGTGACCCGGTCGCCGTAGCGGGCCAGCTCGCCGGTGAACGCCATCGAATCCCGCCCCCGGCCGCCGTACAGCAGCCGCCAGTCCGCCCCGGCCGCCGAAGCCGCCGCGATCATCGGCAGGATCGGGGTGATGCCGATCCCGCCCGCGATGAACTCATAACGCGGCGAGGGGACCAGCCCGAAGTTGTTCCGCGGCCCGCGGACCCGGACGGTGTCCCCGGCCTGCAGCCGGTCGTGCACGAACGCCGAACCCCCGCCACCCTGCGGGTCACGCAGGATGCCCAGCCGCCACACGTGAGCCTCGGCCGGATCTCCGCACAGCGAATACTGCCGCGTCGGCACCCCCGGCAGGATCAGGTCCACGTGCGCGCCTGGCGCCCAGCGGGGGAGCGGGCCGCCGGCCGGCTGCCGCAGGGTCAGCGTCACCACCCCGTCCGCGACGGCCCGCTTGGCCTCCACCCGCACGTCGGCCTCGAATTCGCGGGCCGCCACGGTCACGCTGGTGGTGGTGCGCGGCACGGTTTCCACATGGGGAGGGCTGGCCGCGCGGCTCCCGCCGGCCGCGAAGGCCAGGTGCAGGTGCTCCCAGACGTACATGTTCGGCGTGGTCCGGTAGCGCTCCGGCGGCGCCGTGATGGTGTAGTCGCCCAGGACGGGCAGCGCCTCCTCCAGCACCACTTTGGCCTCGAGCCGGGCCAGCGGCGCACCCAGGCAGCCGTGCATGCCCTCGCCGAAGCCCAGGTGGCGGAACCGCCCGCGGGTCACGTCGAACCGGTCCGGATCGGCGAACCGCCGCTCGTCCCGGTTCGCCGCCCCGTAGACCAGCACCACCCGGCCGCCGGCCGGGATCCGGACCCCGTGCAGCGTGACATCGCGCGCTGCCGTCCGCCCGACCAGCTGCAGCGGGGTGGCGAGACGGATGGCCTCCTCCACCGCGTCCGGGATCAGCGCCGGGTTCTGGCGCAGGATCGCCCGCTGATCCGGGTTCTCGGCCAGCAGCTTGAACAGCGTCCCGGTCAGCCCGGCGGTGCTCTCCACCCCGCCGAGGAACAGCACCATCATCAGGCCGAGCACCTCCGACGCGGGCCCGATGTCGGCATCGGCGAACGGTGCCCCGCCGATCTCGGCGTTGACGATGTGGGTCACCAGGTCCCGGCGCGGGTGCGCCCGCCGGTCGCGCAGCAGGTCGGTGAAGTAGCTCTGGATGCCGGCCGTGGCCGCCTTGGCCACTGGCGTCAGCCGGGCGTCGTCGGGCTTGCGGTCCTTGAGCTCGTGCACCCACCGGTTCAGCTGAGCCCGGCCCTCCTCGCGGGCCGCGGGCAGGCCGAGCAGGTCGAAGAACACCTCGTTGGGCATCGGCCAGGCCAGCTCCTGGGCCAGGTCCACGGTGCCCCGGTCCCGCCAGGCGCCGACCAGTCCGCGCACTACCGCGCGGACCGCGTCCTCCCGCTCGGCGATCCGGTTGGGCAGCAGCTGCGGCTGGATCATCTGCCGGATCTGATCGTGCCGCGGGTTGTCGATGTCCGGCAGGAATCCCGGGCCGCTCTGGTCCTTGGCGGTGTCGTCGATGTCGATGCCCTCGTACGAGGCGAACGTCTGCGGATCCGTCGCGGCCGCGCGCACGTCGTCGAACCGGGACAGCGCCCACCAGTTCCACTTGGCGCTGTAGAACACCGGCGCCTCGTCCCGCATCCAGCGGTAGACCCCGAACGGGTCGGCCTGGAACTCCCGGCTGAATGGGTCATACTCCATCACCGGTGTGGCGCTGCTGCTGCTCATGCTCGACCTCCGCGGGAGTACGCGGGCAGAAGGGGATTGGACAGAAGTTGGAAAATTATGGATCGTTCCAATAAATGCAGCATCCCCGAGCCGAACCGCCCTGTCAAGGGCTATGCTCATGGCTGTTAGATCGTTCCATTCAGTCGCCTAAGGAGACCGGTGATACCTGCCAGCGGCCAGCAGCCCGGGCCCCGGCCCACCATCCGGGACGTGGCCGCGCGGGCCGGGGTCTCCAAGTCCCTGGTCTCCCTCGTCCTGCAGGGTTCGCCCAAGGTCAGCGCGGACCGACGGGCCGCCGTGGACCGAGCCGTCGCCGAGCTGGGCTACCGGCCCAACGCGGCCGCGCGCACCCTGCGCGAGGGCCGCAGCCGGGCGATCGGGGTCCTGCTCAACGACGTCCGCCACCCCTGGTTCGCCGATCTCCTGGACGGCCTGGCCTCCGTCCTGGAGGCCAACGGGCGGCACCTGGTGCTCAGCGGCGGCGGCCGCCTGGACCGGCGCATGGCCGACTCGGCCCTGCGTGGCTTCCTGGCCCTGGAGGCGGACGGCTTCATCCTGGCCGGTACCCAGGCGAACTCACCGGTCATCGCCGAGATCGCCGGCGCCGTCCCCACCATCACGGTGGGCTGGCGGGACATCGACCTGCCGCGGGTGGACACGGTCGCCAACGACGACCTGCTCGGCGCGACGCTGGCCACCCGGCACCTGATCGAGCTCGGGCACCGCCGGATCGCGCACATTTCCGGGCGCGTGCCCGGGACCAGCAACGTGGTCGGCAGGCTGCGCCAGCAGGGTTACGAGGAAACCATGCGCGCGCACGGGCTGGCGGACTATATCCGGGTCGAGCCCGGCGACTTCACCGAGGACGCCGGCTACCGCGCCACCGTCCGCCTGCTCAGCAGTGCCGAGCCGCCGACCGCCATCTTCGCCGTGGACGACCTGACCTGCCTGAGCGCGCAGTCCGCCGCCGCCGAGATGAACGTGGATATGCCGGGCCGCCTCTCGCTCGTCGGGTACGACAACTCCTACCTGGCCCGGCTGCGCTCGATCTGGCTCACCAGCGTCGACAGCGCCGGGGTGCAGGCCGGCCAGGTCGCCGCCCGGACCCTGCTGGCGCGGATCACCGACCCCGCCCGCCCCGCCGAGGTCCGCCTGCTGACCCCCTCCCTGCAGGTCCGCGGCTCCACCGCCCCGCCCGGCCCCAGCCAGGCGAGCTGAGCGCCGGCCGGGCATGCGGCATCACGCGCCGGCGTTGCCCGACACCCCGAGTCTGCTGCCTACCGCCTAGCTACCAGCTGGGAGCGATCGGGGTAGCCCGAACCATGGGAGCACGCTGTTCTCGAAGCGGGTCATGGCGCAGATCCGGTCGCCGCTGAGGGCGAGGACATACAGGCCGGTCCCGTGGCGGATGCCGTCAGGGGCGCGCAGGTAGGCGCCGAACGCCGGCTGGCCGTTGGATCGCGTCGGCACGAGGTCGAACCTGCGGCCCGCGCCGAACAAGCCGGCGCAGAAGCGGGCCACGACGTCCCGGCCCTCGTATTCGAAGGGCATCGGCGGCATCGACATGAAGACGTCGTCGGTCAGCAGGGCCACCAGCGCATCGAGATCGGCGGACTCCCACGCGCGGACGAACTTCGCCACGAGCGCATCCTCGGTGGGTGAGCCGCAGGCGGGAGGCGGTTCGCGGCCCCCGGCCGGCGGCTGCTGGCGCTGCAGGCTGGCGCGGGCCCGTTTGAGGGCGCTATTGACCGATTCGACGGTCGAGTCCATCATGTCGGCCACCTCGCTGGCGTGGAATCCGAGGACGTCGCGCAAGATAAGCACGGCGAGCTGGCGAGGCGGCAGGACCTGCAGGGCGGTCACGAAGGCCAGAGAGATCGCTTCGGACTGCTCGTAGCGGGCCTCCGGGCCGAGCGGCACCTCGATCGCACCATCCAGGAGGGCGTCGGGAAACGGCTGCAGCCATACGAGCTCGCCGAGCCGGGTCGGCTCCGGCCATTCAACCCCAGGCACATCCCACTCCTTGGCCGGGCGCCGGCTGGCCGCACGGCGCGCGTCGAGGCACCGGTGGGTGGCGATCCGGTACAGCCAGGTGCGCAGCGAGGCGCGTCCCTCGAATCCGCCGAGGCCTTGCCAGGCGGTCAGCAGCGTGTTCTGGAGGGCATCTTCGGCGTCCTGGAAGGATCCGAGCATCCGGTAGCAGTGCACCTGGAGCTCTCGAAGGTACGGCTCGGTCAGCGCCCGGAACGCGTCGCCGTCCCCGGCCCGCGCCCTGGCGATCAGCTCTGCTGCAACCATCCTCGCGTCACCTCTTCCCGCACCTTGCCGCACTTCCATCTTGTATAGGCGCCGGCCGAGGGGCGAACTGGGCGGTTGGCGGGCGACCAGTTTCCCGTTGCCGGGGCGCCTGCATCGGTGGTAGCTGACAACGCAGCAACGGGAGAAACTGAAATGGGAAAGATCGTGATCAGCACGAACGTCTCGCTCGACGGAGTGATCCAGGATCCCGACGGTGAGGAGGGCTTCAGGCTGGGCGGCTGGTTCGTCCAGGATGGGGCCAAGGACCTCGAAGAGTGGGGCAAGGTCGAGTACGCCGAGGCGCTGCGCACAGCGGCCCTGCTGCTGGGCCGGCGCAGCGACGAGTGGTTCGCCGCGCGGTGGGCATCCAAGCCTGGCGAGTGGGCGGACCGGCTGAACAGCTTGCCCAAGTACGTCGTGTCCTCGACCCTCGAAGACCCCAGATGGACCAACGTGACGGTCCTGAAGGGCAACGTGGTCGACGAGGTCACGAGGCTGAAGCAGGAGCTGGACGGAGACATCGTCGTCTACGCCAGCTATCAGCTCGGGCGCACGCTGATCGAGCACGACCTCGTGGATGAGCTGCGGCTATTCGTCTTCCCGGTCGTGCTCGGGGCCGGCCAGCGCCTCTTCGGCGAGACCAGCGACAAGAAGCCGATCCGCCTGGTCGACAGCCGGACTGTCGGTGACGGCCTCGCCTTCCTCACCTACGAGATCGTCCGAGACGCCTAGCTACCGCTGCGCCGGCGTCGGCCGGCGAGCGTCTCCTTGGGAGACGGCAGGCCCGAAGGCTCGGACAATTTGACCA
>JBAPYC010000913.1:0-1783 GCA_049284535.1 Streptosporangiaceae bacterium | reverse complement strand
CTCCATGCCCGAGATGGCGCTGTCCTGGCCGGCCGCCATCCGGCAGGCCGGCAGGTGGGTCCAGGTCGCGGTGATGTTCAGCTTCCTCGGGGTGCTGGCTCACACCACCGCTGTCGTGACCCGCGGGCTGGCCGTGCACCGTGCCCCCTGGGGCAACATGTACGAGTTCGTCACCGCGCTGACCTGCGTAGCCGCGATCTTCTTCCTGTACGCCATGATCCGCTACCGGACCTGGTCTCTCGGCGTGTTCGTGATGGGCTCGGTGGTGGTGACGCTCGGGCTCGCCGAGACTCTTATCTACACCGCGGCCGGCGAGCTGGTTCCCGCGCTGCAGTCCTACTGGCTGGACATCCACGTTACCGCGATGACCCTGTCTACCGGGATCTTCTTCGTCGCCGCGGTACTCGGCGTCGTCTACCTCTGGGTCGACCGCAATAACCGCCGGGTCGCGGCCGGCCAGGCGCCGGAGAACGCGATCGTGCGCAGGCTGCCCAGCATCGAGCAGCTCGACCGGCTGACCTACCGGACCGTCGTGTTCGGATTCCCGGTCTGGACGTTCGGCGTCATCGCGGGCGCTATCTGGGCGGACCAGGCCTGGGGCCGGTACTGGGGCTGGGACCCGGTGGAGACCTGGGCGTTCATCACCTGGGTGCTCTACGCCGCGTTCCTGCACGCCCGGGCCACCGCAGGGTGGCGCGGCCGGCGGGCGCACTACATCCAGCTGCTCGGCTTCGCCAGCCTGATGTTCAACATCCTGGTCGTGCAGACCTTCATCACCGGCCTGCACTCCTACGCCGGGGTGGGCTGACCGGCCCCGCTGACCGGCCCCGCCGGGGTGGGCTGACCGGCTACGCCGGGGGCTGACCGGCCAATCCGCTGGCCCGCTAGTCCGGGGTGACCAGACCGGGCCGCCCTCGGGGGCGCGTCAGGCCTCGCCGGCGTCCGGGCTGCCGTGGATGGCGCGGTGGAGTGCCCGCAGGAACTCCGGGTCGTCGTCCGGTCCCTTGGCAGCGGCCGGGTCGGTCACCCAGGCACGGCTGGCCGGGTGGCGGGCTACCGCATCGTCGGTGTCTGTCCATCGCTCGCCGGGAAAGCAGCCGTCGTCGGCGTTCTCCTTCTCCCAGGAGGACGAAGCGAACCGCGCGGATGAGCTGCGCACCGGAGCCCGTACGATGAGCCACGCCACGGCGCCGCCGACGAACGTCAGGGCGATGATGGCGATCCAGGCCGACTTGGGCATGCCCCGGCACTCGGTGGCGGGCGTCAGCACGGCGTCTGTCAGGCAGTACAGCCAGAAGCCCGTCATGAACAAGCCCAGCAACGCTACAGACAGCAGCATGGCGGCAGCCTAGTCTTCGCCGTATATACCAAGTAGTGCAATTAGCCAATTCCGCGCTCGTGTCGGGTCCCTTTTGTGACCGGCGTTGGCCACATCGGGTGACGTGGCGGGCGGACTCGGCATACTCTGGCCATCAGGGCGACAGAGCAGGAGAACGGGTATATGCGGCTAAGGCTGTTCGACCGTCTCCGCCAAATGGTTCGTTCCCGCAGGTCAGCGGCTAGTGTGGCCGGAGTTCCCGGTGCGCAGGGCAGGCACAGGCGCGTGCGCGGGTTCCCCGAGCCGCCGTCCCCCGAGCTGGGGGCGCACCCTCCGGGTTCTGGCGAAGATCAGCGCACCACCGGGCCCGCGCCGGCCAGCGCTGGGGCGCCGGGGCCGCAGGACTGGCCCGGCTCCGCGGACTGGCCCGGCTCCAGGGATGGATACGGTGCGGCGGACCAATAC
>JBAPYC010000912.1:0-6607 GCA_049284535.1 Streptosporangiaceae bacterium | reverse complement strand
GGCCATGACCACCCTGCTGGAATGCGCCCGTGTGCTGCGGCCGGAGGGCTCCGCGCCAGCTGGCCGCGCGGCACCGGTGCCGGTGCAGGAACCGGCCGTCCCGGGTGAGGAACAGCTGCGACGGGCTGAGGTTTCCCCGCGGCCCGGCGCAAGCCCGCGGCCGTCCGGGAGCCAGCAGCCCGGCGTCCCGCCCGCCGCCACGCTGAGTACCCGGGAACAGGAGATCGCGCGGCGGGTGCTGACCGGCCTGACCTACAAGGAGATCGGCGCCCAGCTGTTCATCTCGGCCAAGACCGTGGAACACCATGTGGCCCGGATCCGCCGGCGGCTGGGCGCAACGAGCCGCCGCGAGCTGTTCGGGCACCTGCAGGTCATGCTCGCCCCGGAGAATGGACCGGACTAGGACGTGTCCCGGGGCGAGTCACCTGCCGTGTGCGGCGCAGGACACTTGCCCGAGTGCGGTCGTCAATTCGGCGGTGGGATCGGCCGGCAGGCTGGTGACGCGCCAGGCGATGTAGCCGTCCGGGCGGATCAGCGACGCGCCGTCGGGCCCGGTGCCGTAGGCGGCCTGGAACCCGTCCGGATCAGCTGGCTTAACGTCCGAGCCGACGTGCACGAACGTCACGTCGAGCCCGAGGGTGGCGGCGGTGGCCGTTACAGCCGCGGCCCAGCGTTCGTTAGCCGACAGCAGGACCCAGCCTCGCTGAAACAGATCCAGTGTCGAGAGGTTGCCGTCGTCGGCGAGCAGCCGCAGATGCGGTGCCCGGGTGCCGGGCTGGCCCGCCCACTCATCGGGCCGCCGCGCGGCGGGAAGGTCCGGCCCGGCGCCGATCACCGCCGCCGACCGGTACAGCTGCCCGAGCTCCATGGCGTCATCGTCGATGATCGCCGCATCGGACGCCGGCGCGTCGATGCGGGCCTTGTAGTCGGCGCGGGCGAAAATCTGCTCGTGGCGCAGCCAGGCGACCGGCCGGCGCTCGGCATCGTAACTGTCCAGCAGGGCCGGTCCGGACTCGCCGGAGACGACCGCGGCCAGCTTCCACGCCAGGTTGTGCGCGTCGTCGATTCCGGTGTTGGCGCCGTAGCCGCCGCGGTTGGGCGGCAGGGTATGGGCGGCGTCGCCGGCCAGGAACACCCGGCCCGAGCTGAACCGGTCGGCGATCAGGGCGGACAGTTCCCACCGGCCGGTCGTGATCAGCTCGATCTCAAGGTCGCTGCGGCCGATCGCCCGGGCCACGAGCTCCTTCAGCGTGTCCTCGTCGCGCTCGGCGTCGTCGCTGAGCATGAGCACCCAGCGGCCGTCCTGGTAGGTGGTGAGGAACGCGCGGAAGCCAGGCTGGTCGATCTCGAACTGGGAGATCCCTTTCTCCAGGTACTGCTGAAGCGGGGCCCGGAACAGCACGCTGCGCTGCACCGCCAGCAGGCCATTCCCGGTACGTCCGATTCCCAGCGCCTCCCTGACCGGGCTGCGGCTGCCGTCAGCGGCGATCAGGTAATCGGCGCGGATCTCGTACTCGTCGCCGTCCGCGGCGCGGAGCCGGGCCGTCACGCCGTCGCCGCCGGTGCCGAAGCCGGTCAGCTCGGTGCTGAGCCTGATGTCCGCGCCCAGCTCGATCGCCTTGTCGCGCAGGATCGGCTCGAGGTGGTCCTGCGCCAGCGCGGCCCCAATGCATGGCGAGTACTCGACGGCGGCCTTGCCCTGGCCCGGCGGTGACCACGGCGATTCCTCGAACCACTGTCCCGCCAGGCTCTCGACCCGTGCCCGCCGCGGCCCCATCCCGCGTGACTGCGGGATGGCGCCGGCGATGCCGACCGCCCGGAAATTCTCCAGCGTCCTGGCGGTGTACCCGATCGCCCGCGGATGAGCCGAACTGCCGGGATGCCGCTCGACCAGGACGACTGGCGTGCCGCGCCAGGCCAGGAACATGGCGGCGGACAGCCCGACGAGGCTGCCGCCGGCAATAAGCACCGGTGCTGTTTCGGTGCGCATAATAATCTCCTGTCGATACACTGTATTGACAAATACACTGTATCGCACTGAACAGCCCCGTGTGGTCTCGCGATGGCGAGGAGGAAGCCCGATGCCGGCGAGTCCCGGTGATGACCAGCTGCTGGTCTGGGAGCGCCCGGAGCCACCAGCCCGGCAGGCCCCGGCTCCGCTGAGCCGGCCTGCCATCGTCGCGGCCGCCATCGCCGTCGCCGATGCCGACGGGCTGCACGCGGTCACGTTCCGCAAGATGGCCGCTGTGCTCGATGTAGGACCCATGCGGCTGTACGGCTACCTGGCCAGCAAGGATGAACTGCTGGACCTGATGATGGACGAGGTGTACGGCGAGATCGCGGCGGACGATACCGGGCCTGACGGCAGGGACTGGCGCGCGGTGCTGCGGTCACAGGCGCACCGCATGCGCCGGGCCGCCCTCCGGCATGAGTGGTTCGCCGGGCTGCTGGCTGGCCGTCCGGCCATGGGTCCCAGAGCGCTGACCTTTCTCGAGGAGTCCTACGCCGCCTTCGACGGCGCCGCCGGCTTCGCCGACATCGACGCGGTCATGGTGGCCGTCGGCACGTTCACGGCCTACGTCATCGGGGCGATCAGCGGCGAGATCGCGGAGCGCCGCGCCGAACGTGCCACCGGCATGGACGAACGGCAGTGGCAGGCCGCGTCCGGCCCGTACATGATGCGGATGCTTGCTACCGGCCGCTACCCGGCGCTCGCCAGGATCGTCCGTGACGCCACCCATCCGGGTCCCGACGTCACCTTCGGCATCGGACTCGAGAGCGTGCTGGCGGGGATCGGTGCTGGAGGGGATCGCCAGAACCGGTGAGCTGCGGGACCTGGCCTAACGGGCTTGGCTCACCGGACGGCCTGGTTGTGCAGGATCCCCTCGCAGCTGCGCACCACCGTCCGGGCCGCGTCGGCGAAGGCACGCGGGAAGACCGGATTCTCGCTGAGCCGCCGCCATCGCTCCAGCGTCTCCAGCGCCACTGCACGCAGCGTCCCGGGATCGGTGTCGTCGACAAGCCCAAGTCGCTGGGCCGGGCTCGTCCCGTGCACGCCGAGCAGCTGCTCCGCTTCCGCGCGGTAGGCGTCGGGGAACGTCTCAGCCGACGAGCGGATCGTGGCCAGCAGCCGCATCTCGGCGAACTCGTGACTGCCGGCCAGGATCCGCTCGACCTCGGCGAGCAGGCTGCGGCCCTGCGGCGAGGGTTCGCGCCTGAGCACGAAATCCACAGCGAGCAGCGCGGTCCGCGCCTTGAGCAGGTCACGGCGTTCGGTGAACCGCCTGGCCAGCGAACTGCGCAGCTCGTCCAGCCCGCTGCGCCGCACCAGTTCGGCGGCGAGCAGGTCCGGGCTGTTACTGCCCTGCCGGACCAGCGTGGTGGCCAGCCGCACCCCGAACAGACCGAAGCGGTCAAGCAGGGCGCCCCTGGAGTCGAATGGGAGCAGGGCATCCTCGCGCGGGCCCCGGCGCAGGAAGCGGCCGACGGACAGCAGCATGGCTTCGGTGTGCTCACGAGGGGCGCTGGCCAGCCCCGAGAAGGCCTGGAACTCGTCCTGCCGCAGCGAACGGCCGGCCTGAGCGAGCAGCCCGGCCACCGCCACGACGTCCTGGCACAGGCCGAGCAGCCGGGGGTCGGATCGGTACCGGGCGGCGACCCGGCGGGCCGACACCAGCGCGTCCAGCCTCCCGCCGCCGACCTCGTCCGCCCGCGAGAGCACCGCGATCGCATTCAGCCCGGCGGCTCTGGCCGCGTCGTATTCGCTGAACGCCTCGAGGAACTCGAAGTCCGTGGCGTGCAGATGCCGCATCAGGTAGACGACGGCGTCGGCGGCGGCCGGCTCGTCCTCCGGCAGCAGGAAGGCGGCCGACCGTTCCGAGTTCTCGGTCGTGAGCGACCCGATCCCGGGGGTGTCGATCAGCGTGGTGGCCTTCAGCTGGCGCGACGGCCAGTCCACTACGAGCCGCTCGACGCCGGCGGCCGGGGTGGCGCCCAGGTCGATGATCAGCTTTCCGTCGCGCCGGCTGGCCGGCAGCTGCCGCGGCGCGCCCAGCTTCGGGTACAGCGTCATCCCGGGCACGTTCGCGTACTGGTACCAGGTGACCAGCTTGGTGCACTCGGCCGCGTCCGTCGGGGCGACCATCTCGCCCACCATCGCGTTAAGCAACGTCGACTTGCCCGCCTTGACCTTGCCCGCGATAGCGACCTGCAGCGGGGCGTCGATGCGGTCTAGTTCCCCGCGTAGCCACCGCTGGGTCCCGGGCGAACCCTGGTACGCCTCGATGGTGCGCTGCAGCAGCCGGCGGGCGCTCGACGAGAGATCCGACGCGCTGGTCACCGTGCCCAGCGGCCTAACCTATTCGGCCGCAAGCGCCAGCGCCTGCCCTTCGTTTTCGAGCGCGGCGATCCGCTCGAGTTCCGCGTGCAGGTCGGCGATTCGCTGCTGCTGCTCCGCCTCGCCAGCCTGCAGCGCTCGTTCCGCCGCGATCAGCGACTCCTGTGCCGACCGGACCAGCTCATCACTGCGGGCCATGAAGTGGTCGCGCAGATCACGTTGCATGTGGCGGAGCATGTCCCGTGATTGCTTGCCCACCTGGAACGAAATGTCGTCCACATAGCGGCGCACTGTGTTCTTGGCCTCCATCCGGCGCCGGTCGAGCAGGCGCCGGCTTTCGTCGCGGACCATTTTACCGCCCATGAGCAGCCCGGCCGCGGCCGAAAACGGATTCAGCAAGGTCATGCCCATGAAGGTGGAAGCCATCCCCGCCATCAGGGTGCCCATATAACCACCGCGCAGCCCGACGAACGCCTGCTGGCCAACACCGAACTTCTCTCCGCCCGGCCGCTCCATCTCGGCGTTCATCTTCGGCACCGTGGCGCTGGCCGTGCGCAGCTGAGGGAGCGACTGGGCACCCTCCTCCTCGAACAGCTCGGCCACCTGGGCGGTCAGCCAGCCCGCCCGCTGGGTAGCCCACAGGAAGTTCGCCGCCACGGCCGCGGCGGCCTGCTCCTCCAGCTGCGCGGCGAACTGGTCCCAGATCTTCTTGGGGTCGGCACCGTCCAGCGCCTTCTCCGCTTCCCGGACGATGACCCGCATCCGGTCGCGCAGGTCGTAGTCGACGTCGGCGCTGAGGTCGGCGATCCCGTCGTTCAGTACCAGGGACCAGCGCGCTCCGCGGTCCCTCAGGTCGTCGGCCCGTTGCCTGGCCTGCTCCAGCTCGGCGACCAGCCGGGCGCCTCGCCCCGGCTCCTCGCACGCGGCCAGCTCGGCGCGCATGCCGGAGGCCAGCTGGGCGGTGATCGTCACGACATCGTTGGCCGCGGCCCGGTTGGCCAGCTGCTCGGACTGCCCGAGCACACGCTCGCGCAGGAAGGTGACCAGGGCGGGGAAACCCGATTCGGCGTTGAGGGTGTGGTCCCGGCCCCGCAAGGCGTGCAGCCGCAGCACCGAGGAGACGGGCAGCAGCTCCGCCTCGATACCGGCGGTGCGCAGGTGGCCGCGGTCCAGTTCGGCGATCCACTGCCACTGTGGGTACAGGTCGATCTTGGTGAGCACGCAGGCGACATTCGGGCAGACCAGTTTCGCCTGACGCAGGAACTCAAGCTCGGGGCGGCTGTACTCGGCCGCCGCGTCGGACACCAGCAGGATTGCGTCCGCACTGGGCAGCATGGCCATCGTGGCGGAGCCCTGCACCGAGCCGAGGCCGCCGACGCCCGGCGTGTCCACCAGTTCCAGGCCGTCGGCGAGGATCTGCCGGGGAATCCCGGCCTCCGCGTACTTCAGGCCCGCGTAGTTGCCCGGATTGCCGGCCTCGGATACGTGGCTGGCGAGCTGCTCGACTGGCACCGATGAGCGTTCTTCCCGCTCGTCGGTGTCGCCGCCGCCCCAGGCGCCGCGGACCAGCGTCGCGGACGGGGGTTGTGCGTACCGGACCACGGTCGGCACCGAGGTCGAGATGTCATCGTCGATCGGGCAGATCGGCGCGTTGACCAGGGCGTTCACCAGCATGCTCTTGCCCTGCTTGAACTCGCCCACCACCAGGACGCGCACCTGCGGGTTGTGCAGGCGCTGCAGCGCCTGGCGGGCACGCACCGCGAGATCGGGCCGCTGGTACGCGGTGGTGGCCCGCAGCGCGAGCTCGACGGTTTCGATGGCCGGGGACGCGGCTTCGGTCACGGCGAGTTGGCCGTCGCTGGCGCCCGGCAGGGTGCGCGGGGCGACGCCGCGCTGGCTCATGGTGTCATTCGGCATCGCTGCCTCCTCACGCCTTTGGCCCACCCGGGTATCCCGGGTGGGCCAAAGGAGGATTATGCCGCTGTTTCAGCTGCTCAGATCGGGTGCACGTCCCAGGCGGCGCCGTGGTCGAAGTGGTGCTCGTGGTGGTCGTGGTGGTGCTGCTCGTGGTGGTCGTGCTCGTGGTGCTCGTGGTGCTCGTCGTGGTGCTGCTCGTGATGGTGCTGCTCGTGGTGGTTGTCGTGGTGGTGCTGCTCGTGGTGGTTGTCGTGGTGGTGCTGCTCGTGGTGATGCTGCTTGTGTTCGGACGGCTTGGTCTTGGGACCCCCGCTACCGAAGTCGTGCCTGGTGGTGCCCGTGGTGGTCCTTGTC
>JBAPYC010000911.1:0-2771 GCA_049284535.1 Streptosporangiaceae bacterium | reverse complement strand
GCGCAGGCCAGCGCGGGCCGGGCGTGCAGGAAGGCGGCCACCAGCCCGCGGGCCAGGACCTCCTCGGCCTCCCACCCGGCGGGAAGCGCCGGCACGACCGGTGCGGTCCAGCCGCCCGCCAGGCCGTCGGCCACCGATCGCGGGTCGGTCTGCCAGGTCAGGTGACACAGGCGGTTGGCCAGCGGCGCGGACAGGTCCCAGCCGTCGGCGGCCTGTTCCGGCGGGTTGGCCGCGGCCACCACGGCCACCCCGTCGGGCAGTGTGAGATCGCCGACGGCCCGCTCCAGCACCACCCGGAGCAGCGCGGCTTGTACCGCCGGCGGCGCGGTGGACAGCTCATCGAGGAACAGCAGGCCGTACCCGGCCCCGGCCAGCCGCCGGGCCCAGGCCGGCGGGGCGAACCGGACCTCGCCGTCGGCCACGATGGGCAGCCCGGCGAAGTCCGATGGTTCCCGGATCGAGGCGATCACCGTCTCGCAAGGCAGGCCCATGGCCTGCGCCATGGCCCGGATGGCCGACGTCTTGCCGGTGCCAGGCGCGCCCCACAGCAGGACCGGTACCCGGGCCGCGACCGCGACCCCGAGCGCCTCGGCGGCCGGATTGCGCTGGCTCATATTTCCCAGTGTGGCGCATCCGGGGCACCGGGCTGGCCGGCCGTGGCGTGCACGTCCAGCGAGACCGGTTCGGTGCCGGGCGCGCGCAGCGCCAGCACGCGGGCGTCCGGCCAGCCCGCCCGCTCCACGGCCACGACCAGGTGCCGTCCGGTGAAGGCCAGCCCGGCCGCCCAGACCCGGGACAGCCACCGGGCGGGCAGGCTCACCCGGAGCTGCTGACCGTGTAGTCCCGTCGCGCCCCATCCGGGCCCGTGGTGCAAGCAGACCTGCACCTGCGCGGGGTCGACCCCGAGCCACTGCTCGGCCACCGGCGCCAGCCGCCCGGCCAGCGCGGCGATCAGGGCGGGCCGGCTCCGCTCGTCCGGCTGGGCGGCGTGCGCCTCGGCCACCTGGGCCACGAGCCTGACTCCGAAGCCGTACCCCAGCGCCAGCAGGGACAGCAGGTCGCTGCGGCGCGCCTGGGTCTGATCCCACTCCTGCTGGGCCTGCTGGCTGGCGCTGGCCCGCGCCAGTGACTGGGCCGGGCGGCTGGCCGGCCGCCGCATCGGCGTGCTGCTGAACTTGCTCTGCGGCCTGCCTCCAGGCCGCGGCGGCGCCTGCATCTGGCGCACCGTTTCCACGTCGTCCCAATTGACCGCGATCTCATCGGACGGGCCGCGGGGGCCGATGGTCAGGACCGACAGGTCACTGGTGTGCCGGCCCCATGTCTGCGCCACCTCGACGCAGTGCGCCCTGTCCCCGCCCAGCGCGGCCAGCACCAGCTCGGCCTCGACGTCAGGATGCCGGGGCAGCCGGAGCGCCCCGGCCTCCCAGCGGAAAGGATGCGTCCCCTGCCCGCAGGGGACGCGGGTCTCGCAGCTAGGCAGGCAGGCGTACCAGGGATCGTTCGGCATATCGGTCACGGGGCGTACCCCCGCTGCAGCAGCAGCCGGGTGCGGACCTCGGCCGACTGGCCGCTGACCACCACCTCGATCCAGGCCGTGTCGGCGGGCAGCGGCGGCAGCAGGTGCAGCCGGGCCACCGACTCGCCCTCGGACGGGTGCCAGCTGGCCGCCCGCCCGGCGTGCCAGCGGCCGCCGCTGTCGCGGACCCAGACCGACAGCGGGAAAGAGAAGTCCAGTCCGGTCAGCCCGGGATGGCTGTCCCGGTCCAGGCCGCGGGTGAGCACGTGCAGCGACGACCTGCCGTCCCGGTTCTCCAGCCCGAGCAGGGCCAGCCGGATGCCGTCCAGCTCGGGCAGGGAGGCGGTCACGGCCGCGAAGCCGTCCGGCAGCCGGGGCACGTCGGGCTTGCGCCGCTGGTAATGCGTGAGCAGGCTGAACCATGGCTCGGGCAGTTCGGGGGCGGGCGGCGTGGTGATGCCGTGGTCGGTGATGCCCAGGCTCGCGCACAGCGCCGCCAGCCGGCCGGGAACGGGGCTCAGCGGCGGCAGGACGTCGGCGGCCTCCAGCGCCGCGACGATCTCGCCGAATCCGGTCGCCATCTGCTGCTGGGATCCCGGCGTCAGCGTGGACAGCTGCCGCCGCAGGTCCCGGGGCAGCTCTGGCGTCACCGTAAGCAGCCGCTCGGCCATCATGATCAGCAGGTTCTCACCGGGGCTGATGCTGACCGCCCGGACTTCGTGCGCAGCCATGCTGGCCGGCTCGAGCTCGATGCGCACGGCCGCCTCGCCCGGGGCGGCGATCTCCAGCCACGCCGCATCCGCCGGCGGCCCGGGGCGGACCGCGAGGATGCTGATCCAGCCCGGGCCGCCGTCCCGGGCGAACTCCAGCCGGTAGCGCCGGCCCCGGTCGTCGGTCACGCCGAACTGCCCCACCGGGATGCCATCCGGCACCGGCTCGCCGAACAGGCTGCGCAGCCCGTACACGGCGTGGAAGCGCGCCCCGGCGGCGGTCTGCGCGAACGACATGAGGTACAGCTCAGCGCCCGCGCCGCCGGTGCGGAAACCGATGGTGGCCCCGGCCGCCACGATCCGCTCGGCCCCGTCCGCCCCGGCCGCACCCGCCTCCAGGCCCTCCGCCTCCGCGCCCCCAGCTCCCGGGCCCCTAGATCGATGACCGGTAATTCAGGGGCCGGTGGAGAAGAAGCGCGGCGACGCGCCGCAAGCGATCCGTGACTGGTAAGTGAAGAGTGTCCAGAATCGGCGTGCTTACACAC
>JBAPYC010000910.1:0-20139 GCA_049284535.1 Streptosporangiaceae bacterium | reverse complement strand
CGGCAGCCGCAACCGCCGCCCGCGCCGTGATCGCGCTGGCCTTCCCGCTGAGCCCGCCGGGACGCCCGGCGCAGACCAGGGTCGCCGAACTCCGCCAGGCACGCGCTGGCGGCGCGCCGGTGCTGGTGGTCAACGGGGAACGCGATCCGTTCGGGATCCCGGAGGCCGCCGACGCGGACCGGGTGGTCGTGGTACCGGGGGAGACGCACTCGCTGAAGGGGCATCGCGCGGTTATCGTCGCGGCCGTCGCGGAGTGGGTGCCAACCGTGGTGTGAAACGGGCCCGGGCGGCGGATGGGCCGGGCCTCGGGGGGTGCGGTAAAGCGGTTGCAAATATGGTCGTTAGACCCTGCATCTCGTGGGGGAGATGCAGCACAGAGCGGTCAGGCCGCGGGGGCCTTCTCGCCGAACCGCGGGGACACGCCCACCGGGCGGTCAAAGGCGGCCAGGTCGGTGGGCCGGTGCGGCGCGATCGAGGCGCCATCAGGGAGCAGTTCGCCGGTGTCCTCAAACATGACGACGCCGTTGCACAGCAGGCTCCAGCCCTGCTCCGGGTGACTGACAATCGTGTGCGCTGCTTCGCGGTCCGGGTCTGAAGGAGCCGGGCAAGGCGGCTGGTGTGGGCACATCGCAGTGCCTCCTGGGAGTTTCATCATGGTGTTCTCGGTCGATGCTAGTGTGCCGCAGCTAGTGCGTCCGCCCTATGGCTCACCGGGACCGTTTCCCCGCTGGCCATCTGTAGCTTCCTGCTAGTTGCTCTCTGACACATTTTGACTACTACTTGTTACTGCTTCTTTTAGGTGGCGCGTTGAGCAAAACATTGGCCTAGACCAACTGTGCCCCTTAATGGCGCCGCATGCAAGCGACACGCTTAACTGAAGCAATCTTCTGCGCAGCCTCAGTCCCTGGGCCGATGCACCGGTGGTACTACTTCAGAAGACGTCGGAAACGGCCCGGAGGTTCACCGCCAGGTCCACCCGATGCGGTATCGCCAGCCCACGGGCCCGTCGCGCCCGGTCCCGCGACGGCGCTCAGCCCGGTCCGGAACGCACCCCCAAAGTCTGCCGGGAACCCGCCATCCGGCCCGGCAGCCACGCCGGATTTGTCTGAATCGTTATGCGCCGCAGCCCGCCTGCCCGCGGTCTCCGGCATGCCCAGCCTCCCAGGACTGAGGTCCTCATCCAAGCCGCCCCGCCGCCACTTGGTGGAACGATCGATCCGCTTACCGGGGATGATCCAGGCTGTGGGGAAATTCCCGTGGATCCCGGTCCCCCGGATCCTCCCCGCAACCCGAATCATCCCCAGAAATGGTGCAAGCGGGGCACGTGTGGTGGCGGCGCGATCCTGGCCTCTTGGCGCGCTGCCGACTCGCATGGATCTATCCCACTTTCCATGGGCTGAAAGATCGTGATGGAAAGGGGCTTCGTAGTGTTTCCAGTGCGCTATACGCGGCTCGATGCGCCATCGCGGCGCGGGTACGGACGCGGCCGCTGCAGAACCGGCGATGCTGCCGGGGACGGGCAAAGGGTGGCGGGGCTGCCGGTTGGCCAGAGTCGAGGTCACCAGCCAATCGCCAGCAGCCCCGCCGAGGCCTTTATCGGGACCGGGACCAGCTTGCCTCCGGAGATCCAGCCGAACTGCTCTGGATCCAGCACGAGCAACCAGTGCTGGGCCTGGCCGTCGGCGCAGAGCGACGGTACAAGTCCCCCGTCGTCGTTTGAGCCGTTCGAGACGGCCGACCGGTACAAGATGCCGCTCGGCTGCCCAGTGGCCACGGAGATCTGCAGTACCCACTCGCGGAACCTGGGCATCCCGGGCCGGCTCGGGGACGGCGGCACAGAACTGCCCGCCACTGCGGTCAGGGTGGATCCGTCCGCGCTGGTGAGCGCGGTGTACACGCAGACGGTGCAGTGGTCGCCCTGACTGAACAGCAGGTGGCTGTGAGCTTGCAGTGAACCGCCAGAGCTGGTCGTGTCCAGGCCAAGGACCGCCAGGTCGGCAGGTTCTTCCGTCAGTTTCCACTCATAGTCGGCGACCAGGGTGCGGCCGTCGGCCGTCCAGGACAGCGCCCCGATCTGGGTCGTGACCCGGTCCGGGGTGGCGGCGGACACGGTGCTGTGCCAACTGCGGACGGCACCGCTGGTCAGGTTCATGACGTGAATGACGCCCGCGTCCAATGCCGCCGAGGCCGGCGCGGGGCAGCCCTGCTCCGCGTACGCGACCCTGGTGCCATCCGGTGACGCGGCGAACTCGCTGACCGCCTCGCCGGTGACGGGTTTGCCCACCGCCCGCAGGCCGGTGACGTGCCCGGCACTCGTCACGCTGAACCGGTAGAAGCGCGTCTGGACCGGAGCCGAAGATGGGCACCCCATGATCTTCGCAGCCGCCACGATGAAGGTGCGGTCATCACCAGTGACCGAGACGCTATGTTCCAGGGTCCAGCCAGCGGGCAGCGCAGGCACGGTGGTCCCGGTGACCTGGCCGTCGCTCGTCCGGCGGACCTGCACAGTCTGCAGCTCACGAAAGTCCCGGGTCATCCCCGTGCTCACGATGGTCACGTAGAACGCCGGCGGCGGCGTCCGCGGCCCCGGCTCGGTCGGCACCCCGGCCAGGGAGGTGATGCCGGGCCCGGCGCTGGCCGGGGCCTGAGCCGGGCCCGTTCCCTGAGCCGGGCCCGTTCCCTGAGCCGGGACCGTTCCCTGAGCCGGGACCGTCCCCGGGTGACCGGCCAGGATCACGGCGGTCAGGATGATCGCGGTGACGCTGGCCGCAACGCCGAGGGGAACCAGCCAGGCGCGCAGGCGCAGGCGGCCCATCCGGCGCCGGGTCGGTCCCGAAGCCGGCGACGCGGGCGGGGCGGGTACCGTGCTGCTGAGGGCGTGGGGTCCATCCGGGGGCATGATCGCGGCCGCGGCGGTGAGCGCGTCGGCCAGCCGGTCCGCGGTGGCGGTCATCTCTTCCTGCGAAATCACCGGGTCTCCCTCAGTGCGCGAGCGAGGGCCGCGAGCCCGCGGGCCGCGGTGGACTTGACGGTCCCGGGGCTGATGCCGAGCGTGGCGGCTATCTCCGCCTCCGACAGCCCGAGGTAGAACCGGAGCACCAGCACCTCCCGTCGCCGGCGGGAGAGCCCGGCCAACGCGGCCAGCACCTGCTGCCGGTCCTCGGATAGCAGCACCGACTCCTCGGTGGACAGCGGCGGGCTCGGTGAGTCATGACCGGCGTGCCGCTGGGCTCGGCCGCGCCGCCTGATCGCCGAGCGGCAGCCGTTGACCACCGCCGTCCGCAGGTAAGGGAGCGGGTCACCCGGATCGGCGAGCATGTCCCAGCGCTGGTGCAGCCGGGTGAAGACGTCCTGGACGACGTCTTCCCCGGTGGCCTGGTCACCGACGATGAACGCGGCCAGCTTGACCAGTCCGGGACGGTGCACCCGGTACGCCTCGGCGAAGCCAGATCCCGCCGATGACGTCGGGCGATCTGCCGTATCGTCCGGGGTGAAACGGTCGGCGCCTGGTCCCATGCCTACTACACTCCACGCCCCCGTGATCGGTTGCCTGCGGGCGCGGTTAAGGGAGACGCGGATAAGGGATCGATTGGCTGCCGGTCAGAAGTCAGCGACTGGCGACATGAGCGGGCTCGGCTCGAATTCCACGGGCGGTATGTTGTTGAGCCGGTGGGTCTCGCGGAGCGTGAGCAGGTGCTCGGCTTGGGCGGTTAGCGCGTGCACGCGCGGCTTGGCCATGGCCTTGCGGCGGAAGATGCGGTCGTCGTAGCCGAGCGGGCCGATCTCGGCGCGCTGGGCCGCGTAGAAGGCCCGCATCGCGGCGGTGAGCTTGGCGTCCAGGTCCTCGGCCAGGCGGCGCACCTCAGCGTCTGGGGCGCGGCGGGCCTGGGCCTCGCGGAACGCGCTCTCGGCCGCCTCGGCCGCCTCGAGTAGCTCGCCGCGGCGCTCGGCTAGCGCCACGTCGGCCTTGTACTGCTGCTCCGCCTCGCTGCTCGGCTTGGGCCGCCTGATGCCCGGTCGTCTCATGACCCCATAGGGTACTGGCGCAGGGCGCCCGGCCGCGAGCCGGGGGAACCTAGGCCAGGCTCGCTGCCCAGCTGGAGTGCAGGGCCGCATACTCGCCCTCGCCCGCCATCAGCTCGCCAGGCGAGCCGTCCTCGGTGATCCGGCCGTGGTCCAGGACGAGCACCCGGTCAGCGATCGCGACCGTGGACAGCCGGTGCGCGATGATGACCGCGGTCCGGCCGGCCAGCACGGTGCGCAGCCCGCGCTGCACCAGCCGCTCGCTGGGGATGTCCAGCAGCGAGGTGGCTTCGTCCAGGACCAGCACGGCCGGGGCGGCCAGGAAGGCCCGGGCGAACGAGATGAGCTGCCGCTGACCCGCCGAGAGGCGGCCGCCACGCTTGCCGACCGGTGTCTGGTAGCCCTCGGGCAGCGCGGCGATGAAGTCGTGCGCCCCGATCATCCGGGCCGCCTGCTCGACGTCCGCAGCCGACGCATCCGGGCGGCCGAGCTTGATGTTGTCGGCGACCGAGCCCTCGAACAGGAAGTTCTCCTGGGTGATGACGATGATCTCGGCGCGCAGCACGGAGTCGGGAAGTTCCCGCAGGTCCACTCCGTCCAGCGTGATGCGGCCGGAGCGCGGGTCATAGAACCGGCCGAGCAGGCGGGCGATCGTGGTCTTGCCCGCGCCGGTCTCGCCGACGAGGGCCACGGTCTGCCCGGCCGGGATCTCCAGGTCCAGCCCGGGCAGCACCAGGTTGTCCCGGTAGCCGAAGGTGACCGACTCGAACTGCACCTGGCGCCCGGCCGAGGCCGCGTCATGGCCCGGCAGCTCCACCGGGACAGCCGGCTCCGGCACCGCGGCATCCTGCTCCAGGACGCCCGAGATCTTCTCCAGCCCGGAGGCCGCCGACTGGAAGATGTTGTAGAACTGCGACACGTCCTGCAGCGGGTCGAAGAAGCGCTGCAGGTACAGCAGGAACGTGACCAGCACGCCCACCTTGAGGTTTCCCTCGATGGCCAGCAGGCCGCCGTAGCCCAGGATCACGGCGGTGATGACGTTGCCGACCAGCGAGATCGACGGGCCGTAAATGGCGATGAGCCGCGATGCGTGCGCGCTGGCGTCCGCGTAGTCCTGGCCCAGCCCGGAGAAGATCTCGGCGTTCCGCTGTTCCCGGCGGAACGCCTGCACCGCCCGTATCCCGCCGAAGGTCTCCACGAAATGCACGATGACCAGCGCGATCGCTTCCCTGGTCCGCCGGTAGGCCCGGGCCGACTCGCGCCGGAACCAGACGGTGAGCCAGATCAGCGGGACGAAGCCGGCCAGCACCACCAGCCCGAGTCGCCAGTCCAGCAGCAGCATGCCGGTGCCGACCAGCAGCAGGGTCAGGATTGCCGCGATGAGCGAGTCCAGGCCCTCCTCGAACAGGTCGGAGATCGCTTCGACGTCGGAGGTCTGACGGGAAATGACCCGGCCCGAGGTGTAGTCCTCGTGGAAGGCCACGTCCAGGACCAGGAAGTGCGCGAACAGCCGCCGCCGCAACTCCAGCACCACGGCCTGGCCGACCCGCCCGGTCATGGTCACGAACATGCGGGTGGTGACGGCTTGCGTCGCGACCGCCACGGCGAACGCCGCCGCTATGGCGAGCAGCGGCAGCGGATCGCTGTGGTGCAGCAGCGGGGGCAGGCCGTTGTCGATGGCGATGCCGACCAGCCACGGGCCGGCCAGCACGGCCAGGCTCGCCACCACGATCAGCGTCACCGTCATGGTGACCGCCCGCCGGTAGGGGCGCAGCAGGTCACCCAGCAGCCGCCTGCTCCGGTCGCGCAGCAGGGCGGCCAGCCCAGCGCTGACGTCGTCGGCTTGCTCGGTCGCCACCCCGCGCCAGGATGCGCTGGCCGCGCTGCCTGGTTGTGCCGCCGTCACGCGCTTTCCTCCAGGTCGTCCATGTCCATCAGGTCCGCGTATTCGGAGTTCGAGGCCAGCAGGTCCCGGTGGCTTCCGGCGGCCGCGATCACGCCGCCGGACAGCAGCGCGACCGTGTCGGCCAGCGCCACTGTGGACGGCCGGTGCGCCACCACCAGGGCCGTCGACCCGGCCAGGATCTGGTGCAGCGCCCGCGTCACCCGCTCCTCGGTATGGACGTCGAGCGCGGACAGCGGGTCATCCAGGATCAGCACGTCCGGGCGGGCCAGGATGGCCCGGGCCAGCGCGATCCGCTGCCGCTGGCCGCCGGACAGGGCCATGCCCTGCTCGCCGATCCTGGTATCAAGCCCCCACGGCAGGTCGTAGGCGAACCGGGCCTGCGCCGCGGTCAGCGCGGCCTCCACTTCGTCCTCGCCCGCGTCCGGAGCGCCGAACATCACGTTCTCCCGGACGCTGGCCGAGAACAGCGTGGCTTCCTCAAAGGCGCAGCCGACAACCCGGCGCAGGTGCTCCAGCGGCAGGTCGCGGACGTCGGTGCCGTCCAGCCGGACCGCACCCGAGGTGGCATCGGCCAGCCGTGGCACCAGTTGCAGCAGGGTCGACTTGCCCGAGCCGGTCGCGCCGGTGAGCACGACGGTCTGGCCAGGCGGCAGGTCAAGGACCACGTCGCGCAGCACCGGCTCGGCCGACCCCGGGTAGGTGAAGCCCACGTGGTCGAAGACCAGGTGCCCGCGGCTGGCCCCAGCTGATCCGGTGCCAGCTGATCCGGTGCTAGCTGATCCGGTGCCAGCTGACGCAGTGCCAGCTGTTCCAGTGCCCGGTTCCGGGCGCGGTCCTGCGACGCCGGGCGGGAGAGCACGCACCGCCGCCCGTTCGGAAATCTGGTCGTTGTCGGTGATCTCGGGCCTGATGTCGAAGATCTCCAGGACGCGCTGGGCCGCGGTGCCCGCCTCCTGGCCGGAGGCGATGATGTAGCCGAGGGCCTCTACTGGCCAGACCAGCTCGAGTGCCAGTGTGATGAACGCCACCAGGCCGCCCAGCGTCAGCGAGTGCGTGGCGACCGCGACGGCGCCCAGCACGATGATCAGGCCGATGACGGCGTTCGGGATCAGGTCGAGCAGCGCCCAGAACGAGCCGAGCAGGGCCGCCTTGGCCACCTGGGTATCGCGGATCTCCCCGGCCTGGGCGCTGTGCCGGGCGGCCGCCTGCCGGCCCCGGCCGAGTGCCTTGAGCACGCGGATCCCAGTTGCCGCCTCCTCGATCACGGTGGTCAGGTCACCCTCCTGGTCCTGTTCCCGGCGGGACAGCACCCGGTAGCGCTTCTCGAACCGCAAGCAGACCGGCAGCACCGGCAAGAACACCACGCCGGTAATCAGCCCGAGCCACCAGTTGAGGTGGATCAGCAGGGCCACCACCGCGACAAACGTCATGACGTTGGTGACCAGGAAGATCAGGCCGAAGCCCGCGAACCGGCGGATCGAGGACAGGTCGGTCGTGGCCCGTGACAGCAGCTGGCCTGACTGCCACTCGTCGTGAAAGGACGGCTGGAGCTTCTGCAGGTGGTCGTACAGGTCGTCGCGGATCGACTTCTCGATCGCGGACACCGAGGTGGCCTGGATCCACCGCCGGATCATGTTCAGCAGGGCCTCGGCCACGCCGAGGCCGAGCGCGGCCAGGGCCAGCGGGATCAGCAGGCTTTTGTCGCTATGAGCGATCGCCCCGTCGACCACGGACTTGATCAGCAGCGGGATGAGGATCTCGGCGGCGACCGCGCCCAGGGCGGCACCGAGCATCACGATCATCTGGATGCGGAACGGCCTGAGATAGCCCCGAAGCCGCCACAGCGCCCCGACTGGCCGTACCCTGGCGAAGGCGTGCGTGACCAGCAAAGGGGTATCAGAGGGCATTATTCGTGAGGTTAACCAGGCGGATATTCAGTTGTCACCTGGTTTTTTCTTAGGGCGTACGGCTTGTCGGCGGACCCGGACTCTGGCACGCTATCTGCCCCGGGAGGCTTCGCGGCCCGGTTGTGCCGGAGATCCGGCAGGGGAGAGGGACCGTGCATCGCAGCAGCACCACTTGCCTTCAGCGTTGATGAAACGCGTGTCCCGCGCGGGGGTCCTATCCGCCTACCGCGACGGGGTGACGGTCATCTGCGAGCTGGCCGCTCAGTTCACCAGAGCGACGTGGCTTGCCGCCACGCCGTGCGCGGAGTGGCGGGCGGTTG
The DNA here is from genome assembly GCA_049284535.1 of Streptosporangiaceae bacterium. Lineage (GTDB taxonomy): Bacteria > Actinomycetota > Actinomycetes > Streptosporangiales > Streptosporangiaceae > Palsa-504. Next base: position 11,983 of record JBAPYC010000910.1, on the reverse strand, counting down.
ACCTGGCGGGTCACCTGCGGTGCGTGGCCGACGATTACCACGAATATCTCGATGACGCCCCGGCGAGCAGGCTGGCCCGGCTGATGTCGACCGGGCCACCCGCGGACTCGCTGGCCCGCAAGCTCGCAAGGCAGAATGCCGCCGAACTGGCTGCGCTGCCCGACGTGTCCGGGCCAGAGCACATCGCGGCGTTCGCCGAGTCCGCCCGCTCGTATGGGCGGCGGCTGCCACTGTCCTGGGACCTGCCGCATCACCAGTACCGCGACACCGAGGTCACCGTGGGCGCGATGGCCGGCCTGGCCTGCGGGGAATGGCACCTGCACGCCTGGGATCTGGCCCGTTCGCTGGGTAAGGACTACCGTCCGGCCGATCCGGAACTCGTGCTGGCCGCGTGGCGGGCCGGGGCCCCGCAGCTGTGGCCCGAGCTGGCCGCTGCGGAGGGCGAGGATCCCTGGCATTTCCTGCTGACCGCCTCGGGCCGCGACCCGCGCTGGCTGCAGGTGTTAAAGTGGTGCGCCTCTATACGGAGCGTAACCGATAAAGTGCGGAGAGTTGTAGATGGCCCTGCTGCGACAGTACCTGTCGGGACTGGCCGTGGCCACCCTCGGGCTGTGCGCCGCCGGCTGGCTGGCGCTCGCGCCGACCGCGTTCGGCTACCGTGGCTCCGGCCCGGACCGGGCCGCGCTGACTGACCGGGCCAGCGCGGCCGGCCTGGCGGTGGTGTCGGTGGTCACGCTGGTCTGCGCGATCCTCACCTGGCGGCGCAGGCTGCGTGCCGACGGCATCCTGCGGCCCCGTAAGACGCGGGCATCGCGCCGGCGCGCCCAGGACACCGGCCCGGAACCGGCTCCAGATCCGGCCCAGGTCCTCAGCGACCTGCGGGTCCTGCTCGCCTCGGTCATGGCCGGGGCGGCGAGCGGAGCCGCGGACGGCCATAGCCCGGCCGCGGTCACCGTCCCCGCTCCCCGGAACGACCCCGAGCCTGGTGCACACGCCGAGCCCGAGCCTGGGGCACACGCCGAGGCGGAACCCGGCCTCCAGCCCGGACCCGGCACGCAGGATCAGCCTGCTGGGCATGGCGAGCCTGGCTACTACCAGGACGCAGCCGCTCCCGGTGATCACCGGCCGGAGTACGGCCCGGGCCAGCCGCGGCTGAGCCCGCCGGAGCCGGACCCGATACCAATACCGGACCAGGTGCCGATGCCGGAGCCGCGCCAGACCGGCCTGGCGGCTATGGAATCCATGCTGGCGGATGCCGAACTGCTGATGGCGGGCTGCGGCGAAGAGGAGGCCTGGTGAACAAGATCGCGCTGGCCGGCCTGGCCGCCATCTTCGCGGCGGGTGCCTGGCTGATCGCGGCTCCGTTCGTGCTGCGCTACCAGCCGTCGGGCACCCCGTGGGCGGCAGCGTCCCGGCTGGACGTGGAGACCGGAGCCGTGCTGGCGGTGGCCGGGTTCGCCGGGTTCTTCACCGCGCTGGCCGGCCGGGTCCGGGAGCTGTACGCGCAGGCCGCCAGGAGCGAGCGCGGCGGCCTGCAGGAGTAAAATCCTCAGTTCGTGACCTTTGATTCCAAACGCGTCCGGTCCGCGTACCCGGCGCTGGGCGACGGCTACGCCTACCTGGACGGCGCCGCGGGCACCCAGGTTCCAGGGGCGGTTATCGAGGCGATCGCCGCCGCCTACCAGGCCGGGATCGGCAACGTCGGGGGTGCCTTCCCGGCCAGCGCCCGCTCCGGGGCCATCCAGGCTGAGTGCCGGCAGGCCGTGGCCGATCTGACCGGCGGCCAGCCCGGCGGTGTCATCCTCGGGCCGAACATGACCACCCTCACCTACCGGCTCGCCGAGACCATCTCGCGACGCTGGGAGCCGGGAGATGAGATCGTGGTGTCCCGGCTGGACCACGACGCCAACGTCAGGCCGTGGCTCCAGGCGGCGGCGCGGCACGAGGTCACGGTGCGCTGGGCCGAGGTCGATCCCGGCACCACGGAACTGCCCGCGGACCAGTACGCCGGGCTGATCACCGAGCGCACCCAGCTGGTCGCGGTCACCGCGGCCAGCAACATCGTCGGCACCCGGCCGGACGTGGCGGCCATCGCCGCCGCCGCGCACGCGGCCGGGGCGCTGTGCTACGTGGACGGCGTGCACGCCACCCCGCATGTCCCGGTGGATGTGCGGGCTTTGGGCGCCGACTTCTACGCCACCAGCGCCTATAAGTGGTCCGGACCGCACGTTGGCACGGTAGTGGCCGAGCCAGCCCTGCTCGAGACCCTGCACCCGGACAAGCTGGCGCCCGCCCCCACGACAGTGCCGGGCCGGTTCGAGCGCGGCACCACGGCATTCGCGGACCTGGCCGGGGTGATCGCGGCCGTGGACCACCTGGCCACGCTGGACCCGGCGGCCACAGGCAGCCGCCGGGAGCGGCTGCTGGCCTCGATGGCCGCGGTGGAGGAGTACGAGACCGCGCTGTTCGCCCGCATGCTGGGCGGGCTGGACGCCATGGACCACGTGACCCTGTACGGCCGGGCGGCCCGCCGCGCCCCGACGGCATTCTTCACCGTGGCCGGGCACTCCCCGCGTGAGGTCGCCGCGCACCTGGCCTCGCGGCAGGTCAACGCGTGGCACGGCGACAACTACGCGTGGGAGCTGGCGGGAGTCCTGGGCCTGCGGGAGTCGGGCGGCGGCGTCCGGGCCGGGCTGGTCCACTACAACGACGCGACCGACGTTGACCGGCTGCTGTCCGCCGTGGCCGAACTGCGCTGACCGGAGTGGACTGGCGTACGCTGAAGGCAGTCGTACGGGGAATCACAAAGGTCGGTGAACGGCACCATGGCAATGACGGCGCTCAGCAGTGTGCTGGCCCTTGTGGCCGGGTTGCTGCGCGACCTCATCCAGCTGGCAGTGAGCCCGTCCGGCCTGACGGCCCTGGCCGGGGCGGTGCTGGCCGGCGCCGTGTTCGCGGCCGTGCTGGCCCTGCTGTCCTCGGTGGCCGGCCGTTCCCGGGCCGCCACTGCCCTCCCGATGCTCCGGCGTGTCTCGGCCCTGCGGGAGAAGTCCTGGCGCGCGGCTTTCGGCCGGCAGCGTGATCCCGACGCGGCGGGCCGGGCCAGGCCCAGAGCGCCTTCGGCGGTCCTGGCGGCCGCCATCTCGCGCTGATCCGTGGTCTAGCTGGCTCTGTGGTTTTAGCTGGCTCCGTGATCTAGCAGACCCGGTGATCCAGCAGGCCCGGTGATCCAGCAGGCCCGGTGATCCAGCAGGCCCTGTGATCTAGCCCGCCGCTGGCGGTCGCCTCCAGCCATCATCCGTTCTTGCTGGAAGGCGCTTTCCCCATGTCCGATCTGCTTGGCGTCCCGGTCGACGCCGCTTACCACCTCGTTTCCGGGCTCACTGGAGTCCTCACGCCCGTACTCGGCGGCCTGGCGGCCGCGACCGCGATCGTCGTGTTCACCATGGCGGTCCGGCTCCTGCTGATGCCGCTCAGCCTGCGCGCCCTGCGCGGTCAGGCTGCCCAGGCCCGGCTTGCCCCCCAGCTGCAGGCCCTGCGCCAGCGCTACGCCCGGCAGCCGGAGAAGCTGCAGCGCGAGATGTCCGCGCTGTACAAGCGGGAGGGCACGAGCATGTTCGCCGGCTTCGGGCCGCTGCTGCTGCAGTGGCCGTTCTGGTCGGTGACGTACCTGCTGTTCCGTTCGGCGCAGGTGGGCGGGCGGGCGAACGCGCTGCTCTCCCATGACCTGTTCGGGGTGCCGCTGGGCCTGCACTGGCTGAGCGGGGCGGGTCCGCTTAGCGCCCCGGGCGCGGTCTTCGCGGGCCTGTTCGCGTTGCTAGCCGGGCTGTGCTGGCTCTCCGCCCGGCTGGCCCGGCAGCTGGCCCCTGCACCGGTTGCGGCCTCCGCGGCTGCCGCCGGCGGCTCCGGCTGGTTGCTCAGGGTGCTGCCCTACGTGACCGTGGCGATCGCCGCGTTCACGCCGCTCGCGGCCGGGATCTACCTGGCCACCTCGCTGGCCTGGTCCCTGGCCGAGCGGAGGTTCTTCGGGCGGTCCGCCGTCGCCGCTTCGGACCCAGGCCCCCGCAAGCCTCCGCGCGGCCAGGAAACCCTCCGCGTCCAGGCGGGCCGCAAGACCCAGAAAACCTGACGCGTCACGGGAGGCTGGACCGCCCTCAGCACCGGCTGCGGATCCCGCGGCCGGAGGTTCCCTCCGGGACGGCCCAGCTAGGACAGTGTCGGCTATGCTGCCTGCCGGCCGCGTCGGTGCGATAACCGATACGCACACCTAACCGGTGGCTCACCCCGGAGCTAAAGGCACCTAGGTATGCCGCCGATCACTCGCTATGACCCAGTTATCGCCGTCTACAGCGGGCATGCGGCAGTCGTGCTAGCTTGGGGACCCGGACGAGCAAGGGGGTTGTCCGTGGTCTGTTCCGTTGTTCCATATGCCTTAATTCGAGCGGCCTGGCTGCCGCATGCCGTCACGTCTCGCGCCGGGAGCCGCGATGGGTGATGAGGACGCCGGAGCCTTCGGGTTCCCGACCGGCTTCCCCACCGGCTCGCGGATCGCGGGGTACCGCCTGGAGGAAAAGATCGGCCATGGCGGGATGGCGGTGGTCTTCCGTGCCCAGGACGAGCGGCTGCCGCGGCAGGTCGCGCTGAAGATCCTCTCGCCCGCGCTGGCCACGGATGAGGCGTTCCGGCACCGGTTCATCCGGGAATCACGCTCGGCGGCGGCCGTCGATGATCCGCACATCATCCCGGTATTCGCGGCCGGCGACGCGGACGGGGTGCTGTTCATCGCCATGCGGTACGTGCCGGGCGGCGACGTCGGGGCGCTCGTGCACCGGCAGGGACCGCTGCCCGTCGCCCGGGCCGTGGCGATCATCTCCGGGGTGGCATCGGCCCTGGATGCTGCGCACGCCGCCGGGTTGGTGCACCGTGACGTCAAGCCGGCCAACATGCTGCTGGACGCCCAGCCGGGGCGCCCCGACCATGTGTACCTGTCCGATTTCGGGCTGACCAAGGGCGCGCTGTCGGTGGTCAGCCAGACCGGGACCGGGCGATTCCTGGGCACGCCGGCCTACTCCGCGCCCGAGCAGATCCAGGGCGAGCCCGTCGACGCGCGCACGGATGAGTACTCGTTGGCGTGCGTCGCGTTCGTGCTGCTGTCCGGTAAGCCGCCGTTTCCCCGGGACGAGTTCATGGCGGTGCTGTACGCGCACCTGTCGGCCTCGCCGCCACGGCTGACGTCGCGCCGGGACGACCTGCCAGCGGCCGTGGACGACGTGCTGCTCCGCGCCCTGGACAAGACGCCCGGCGGCCGTTACCCGAGCTGCGGCGAGTTCGCGGCCGCGCTGCGCGTTGCATGCGGGCTCCAGCAGTACGGCTCCGACGCCGCCGCCGCGCTCTACCAGCAGTCCCTGGCCGACCAGCAGCACCGGCGGGGGCTGGATCACGCCGACATGCTGGCCAGTCACGCCAGCCTGGCGGCCCAGCGCGAGGGCAGCAGCTCGGACGAGGTCATCGCGCTGCAGCAGCAGAACCTGGCCGACCAGCAGGACTCGCTCGGACCGGATCACCCGGACACGCTCACCACCCGGTTCAGCCTGGCCCTGGAGAAGTCGGCGCGCGGGGAGCGCACCGTAGCCGAGCAGGAGTTCCTTGAGGTCCTCGCCGCCCGGGAGCGGACCCTGGGCGCGAATCATCCGGACACGCTCGCCACCCGGTTCAGCCTGGCTCAGCTGCAGGCCGCGCGCGGCGACCACGCCGGCGCCGAGCACGAGTTCCGCGAGGTCTTCCTGATCCGGCAGCGGGTGCTGGGCCGGGAGCACCCGGACACGCTGACCACCCGGTTCGCCATCGCCCAGCAGGAGGCCGAGCGCGGCGACCACGCCGCGGCCGAGAACGGATTCCGGGTGGTGTTCGCCACCCGGCAGCGGATCCTGGGCCGCGAGGACCCGGGCACGCTGGCCGCCTGGTTCAGCGTAGCCCAGGAGATGGCGGCCCGCGGCGACCACGTCGGGGCCGAAGGCGAGTTCTGGTACGTGCTGGCGGCCCGGCAGCAGACCCTCGGGGCCGATCACCCGGACACCCTGGCCACCCGGTTCAGCCTGGCCCAGGAGATGGCGGCCCGCGGCAGCCACGCCGAGGCGGAGGACCAGTTCCGCCAGGTGCTGGCCGGGCAGATGGAGGTCCTGGGCCCGGAGCACCCGGACACCCTGATCGTCCGGTTCAGCATCGCCCGGGAGTTGGCGGCCCGTGGCGATCATGCCGGGGCGGAAGAGGCGTTCCGGGACCTGCTGCCCGCGCTGGAGCGCCAGCTAGGAGCCGATCACCCGGACAGCCTGGCCACGCGGTTCAGCATCGCGCAGGAGGTGGCGGCCCGCGGCGACCACGCGGCGGCCGAGAGCGGGTTCCGGGAGGTGCTCGCCGACCGGCGCCGGGTCCAGGGCGAGCATCATCCGGACACCCTGATCGCGTGGTTCAGCGTGGCTCAGGAGATAGCGGCGCGCGGCGACAGCGCCGGAGCGGAGCGCGAGTTCCGGGGCCTGCTGCCGCACCTGCGGCGGCGGCTCGGCCCGGATCACCCGGACACGCTGGCCACGCGGTTCGCCATCGCCCGGGAACTGGCGGCCCGCGGCGACCACGCCGGAGCCGAAGCGGAGTTCCGGGACCTGCTGCCCTTGCTCGAGCGGGGCCTGGGCGCCGATCATCCCATCACGCTGGCCGCCCGGTTCGCCATGGCCCGGGAGCTGGAGGCCAGCGGCGACCGGTCCGGGGCATACGCCGAATTCCAGAACCTGCTGCCGTACCTGCAATGGCGGCTGGGCCCGGATCACCCGGACACGCTGGCGGCCGCGGAATGGATTGAGCACCTCCGCCGCGGCACCAGCTGAGCCCAGGCGAGCCGCGCGAACCTCAGGTAACGAGCGTCTCAGGTGATCAGCGTGCGCAGCAGCCGCACCGGGGGCGACCCGTGCGCCAGCATCTGGTCGTGAATCTCCCGTTCGGCCCGGCCGGGATAGGCGGCCCTGAGGTTGGCCGCCAGGTCCGAGATCTCGGTGTAGCCGACGTAATAGGTAGACAGCTGGGCCGAGGTGAGCAGGGCACGCCGCCACTTGCCCGCGGCTTCGCCCTCCTCCTGGTGCCCGCGGCCGGTCATCAGTTCCATGGCCTCGGCCTCGGTCATGCCGTGCGCGTGCACGCTGGCGTCGAGGATGGCGTTGATGAACGTGCGCAGCTGCATCTTCAGCTGCTGCATCCGGACCGCACGCGGATCGCCCTCACCGGGGTAGCCGTGCTCGGCCATCAGGCGCTCGGCGTAGACCGCCCAGCCCTCAGTGAACGACCCGGACCGCAGCGCGGCGCGGATCGCCGTATCCGAGCCCGTGAACCGGCGGGAATGCTGAAGCTGCAGGTAGTGGCCTGGCATGGCCTCGTGGACGACCAGGTCGTGCACCATGTGCCGGTTGTACTCGCGGTAGAAGGAGGCCACCCGGTCGGCCGTCCAGTCCGCTGGGGCCGGCGACACCGCGATGAACGTGGGCTGCGGTGAGGGTTCCAGCGGGCCGGGGGAGTCGCAGTAGGCCACCGCCACCCCGCGGTCGATCTCCGGCATCACGATCAGCTCGACCGGGTCGTCGAACACGGTGAGCAGCGCGTGCCCGGTCACGAAGGCCGTCTGGGCAGCGAGCGCGTCCGCACAGAAGGGCAGGATGGTGGCGTCGTCGGGCACGTCCCGGGCCAGCTGGTCGAGCACCTGCCGGACCACGTCCGGACCCGGCCGGGCCGCGCCTGCCAGTTCGGCCGCCAGCTCGGCGATCTCCTCGCTCACCCGGTCCAGGTCCGCCTGGGCCCGGGCCAGGATCGCGTCTGCGTCGGCCGCCGCGCTCAGCGTGAGCGAGAGCTTGCGGGCGAACCGTTCGGCCCCGATCCTCGGGTCGGCGAAGTCGTCCGCGGCGGTGGCCTCCTCTAGCCGCGCGGCGAGCCAGACCTTGTGCTCGGCCAGCGCCTCGGCGGCCAGCGGGCGGACCCGCCCGATCTCAGGCGCGGCCTGCGGCGCCGCCTCGAGCGCGGCGTCGATCTCCTTGCCGATCAGCGCGATCGTGCCGTCGAACTGCCCGATCGCGGTCTCCAGGTGCACCCGCGGCATGCGGCCGAGCTGCGCGCGGGCCTGGGCCAGCGTGGCCGGGATCTCGGTCAGCCGCCCGGCCACCGACGTGAGCCGCTCGGCCAGCGGGGCGAAGTCCCGGCTCAGCAGCTGGTAGATGGACCGGCCCGGGTTGGCCTGCAGCGGGTTCCAGGTGTGCTCGCGCAGCTCGTCAAGCTCGAAGATCCGCCGGGCCAGGCCGTCCGCCATCATGGCGGCGTCTACCTGGTTCTCGGCCGACAGCGGGCCGCCGGCCGAGGAGGAGCCCAAGGGGGAGCTCAGCGTGCTGAGCCGGGCGGCGAATCCGTCCAGCGCGCGCCGCTCGTCCTGCCGGGCCTGCTCGGACCGGTCGGGCAGCCGGGCGTCGAACCGGTGGTCGCCCAGGCCAGTGGCGGCATCGGGATGCCGTTCGGCCCGGTCGTCGAGATACTCCTGCGCCAGTCGCGTGAACCCGGCGTCAGCCTCGCTCATATGTCTCCGTTCGTCGCGCTGCCCCAACCGTAGTCAACCGGGACACGGCGCGGGCCAGCCGCGCCAGCCGCCCGGCGAGCGCGCTGGTGAGCTACCGGTCGTCTTCGAAGGTCCAGCGGGTCGGGGAGCCGGCGAAATCCCCGGCCCTCATGCTGAACACCCGGTGCGGCCGGACCCCGATGGTGGCGTTCTTGTCCGGGTCGAGGAAGTCGACCCGGTAGTCGGTGCGGTACTTGGCGTTCATCAGGTCGATCACCCGGCGCAGCACCGGCAGCTCGGTGGCGATCCGTGCCGTGCCCTCGATGATCACCGGGTCGGAGGCGTCCTCGGTGGTGACACAGCAACGCGGGTCGGCGGCCAGGTTGCGCACCTTCCGCGATCCCGTGCTGCTGGTGAACCACAGCACGCTGTCGTCCCACATGCCCCAGACCGGCATGATGTGCGGGTGGCCGTCCGGCCAGACCGTCACGACCCAGTAGGTGCGCGCGGCGGTCAGCCGTTCCGCCGCCCAGGACCAGTGCAGGAGTCCGCTGCCTTCCGTTGGGCCGGCGATGCCGTACCCCGGCATAAAGGGCCGGCTGACGTGAGGGATCTCCATGGCGGAAGGTCTACCATGCGACACAGCTCGCCGGGGCGGCTAACGTTGGGACCTGTGAAGGCATCACCTCAGACGCAGCACCGCCTGCTGGAACTGGCCGACCTGGACGCCGAGCTGGCCCGCCTCGACCATCGCCGGAACGGCCTGCCCGAGATCGCCGAGCTGGCCCGCTTGCAAGCCAGGTCCGGCGAGCTCAAGGACGCGATCGTGCAGGCCGAGACCGAGCTCGGCGACCTGGACCGGGAAGAGTCCCGGGCCGAACGTGACGTGGAACAGGTCCGGACCAGGATCGACCGGGACCGGGCCCGGCTGGACGCGGGGCAGGTCTCCGCCGCCCGGGAGCTGGCCAGCCTGCAGTCCGAGGTCGAGTCGCTGCACCGCCGGCAGGGTGATCTGGAAGAGGTCGTGCTCGAGCTGATGGAGCGCCGGGAGGCCCTCACCAGCCGGCTTGGCGAGCTGACCACGGAGCGGGACGGCCTCGGTGAGGAAACCGCCGCGGTGACCGCCCGGCGGGACGCGGCCGTCAAGGAGATCGACGAGCAGGCGGCCAAGGCCGGCGACGAGCGCGGTCACATCGCCGCCGACGTCCCGGCCGATGTGCTCGGCCTGTACGACCAGATCCGTAAGACCAAGGGCGTCGGCGCCGCCATGCTGCGGGCCGGCCGGTGCGAGGGCTGTCACCTGAGCCTGAACACCGTCGACCTGAACGTGATCAGGAGCTCGGCCCCAGACGAGGTGGTCCGGTGCGAGGAGTGCAGGCGGATCCTGGTGCGCACGCCCGAGTCTGGCCTCTAGATGCGCAGTAGGACCGCCTGGCGGCATGCGCCGGGCACGTCCACGAGCACGGTGCTGCTCCGGCACGGGCAGACGGCGATGTCGGTGGAGAAGCGGTATTCCGGGCTGTCCGACGTTCCGCTCACCGAAACCGGGCTCCGGCAGGCGGCGGCCGCGGCCAAGGCTCTGGCCGGGGCGGGGATCAGCACGATCGTGAGCTCACCGCTGCGGCGTGCCGTGCAGACCGCCGAGGAAGTGGCCGCGGTCACCGGCGTCGGCGTGATCACGGACGAGGGTTTCCGCGAGACCGACTTCGGCGCCTGGGAGGGGCTGACCTTCGCCGAGGTCAGGGAACGCTGGCCTGCCGAGCTGACCACCTGGCTGGCTGACCCGGCCGTGCCGCCGCCCGGCGGGGAGAGCTTCGCCGCGGTGAGCGAGCGGGTCACCGCGGCGCTGCACCGTGTGCTGCAGGACCGGGTGCTGCAGGACACCGAACCCCAGACGATCCTGATCGTCAGTCACGTGACGCCGATCAAGACCCTGGTGGCCTCGGCCCTGCTGGCCCCGCCGCCTGCCCTGTTCCGGATGCACCTGGACCTGGCCGCGCTGTGCGAGATCGACTGGTATGCCGACGGTCCCGCGGTGCTGCGCTCATTTAATGACACGGCCCATCTGGACGAATGAAAATGGCCGCCACGGTTAACCGGCGGCAAATTCGGGACGAACGATTTTCTGGCGGCTCGCAGAAGCCGAAATGGCGCTGGCCGTTCTCGTAAAATCCACCTCCATGGGAGACCGCGGGCGGCTGACCGCTCCTGGCGAGCTGCTGAACGGGCCGGTGCCTGCCGCCGCTGCCGATGCCGTGACCGATCCGGCCGGGCGGGACGGCTCGCTGGCCGCACTGGCCGCCGAGCATGGCCTGCGGCCGAGTTCGGCCAGGCCTGGCCTGATCTCATATCTGAGCATGGTGTGGCAGCGCCGGCACTTCATCGTCGCCTACGCCACCGCCCGCAACGTGTCGATGTACACCGAGGCCCGGCTCGGCCAGCTGTGGCAGGTACTGACGCCGCTGCTGAATTCGTGCGTTTATTACCTGATCTTCGGGATCATCTTCGAGGCCAACCGAGGTATCAGCAATTACACCGCCTACCTGGTTTCCGGCGTCTTTATCTTTTCCTTCACCGAACGGTCGATCGTGGTCGGCTCCAACGTGATACGAGGCAATATCACGCTGATACGCGCGCTGCATTTCCCGCGCGCCTGCCTGCCGCTGGCCTACGTGCTGGTGGAGTTCCAGCAGCTGCTGCTGTCCATGGTGGTGCTGTTCGCCATCGTGCTCGCCACCGGGGAGCCGCTGACCGTGTACTGGCTGCTGCTGATTCCCGCGCTGGTGCTGCAGGCGACGTTCAATATGGGGGCCGCGCTGGTCCTGGCCCGCGTCGGCGCCGGCGCGCAGGACATCAGCCAGCTGATCCCGTTCCTGCTCCGGGTCTGGCGGTACTTCTGCGGGGTCATGTACAGCATCGCCTCGCTGCCTGCGGCGCTTCCGGAGTGGGCCAAGACCGTGCTCTCGATCAACCCCGCGGCGGTCTACATATCACTGGTCAGGTACGCGATCATGGCCAGCATCCGCGCTGACGCGCCCGGCGCCAAGCCCTACAACGCGGCCGGGTGCGCGATCTTCACCGTGAAGAAGATCCCGTCGTATCAGGCCTACTGTCATCCGGGCATCAGCGTCACCGACCTGTGGCTGGCCGGGGCCGGCTGGGCCATCGTCACCCTCGTGGCGGGGGTGCTGTACTTCTGGCAGGCGGAGACCCGGTACGGTCGCGGCTGACCGGGCCGGAGCCTCCCGAGCCGGGGCTGACCGGACCGGGAGGGGCCGCGGCCGTCTCGCGTGCGTTGAGCCAGTCGCCGGTCATCAGCGCGGCCAGGGTGGCCAGCGCCCAGACCGCTTGCGGGTCGGCCCGCGGGGAACTCAGCGCCCGCTCGGCGGCGGGCCGGCT
>JBAPYC010000909.1:0-3041 GCA_049284535.1 Streptosporangiaceae bacterium | reverse complement strand
TGCCTCTACCACTGGATCGGCTACCCGACGGCGGAGCGCGAGGCAGAGATCGTCGCCGTCCGCGAGCCCGGGGCCGGCAGGCAGCTCACCGGGAAGGTCGTGGCAGCCGTGCAACGGCTGCGAGAGCTCGACATGGCCAAGCCGCCCGGGGTCGCCGAGACCATCGACTGGGTCCGCACCCTCGGCGTGCTCGGCGAAACCGAGCTGACACCCGACGCGGCCGGCGACACGCTTGGCGCGGTCGTCAAGGACCGCGACGACCTCGACCTGGTGCGGGACAACCTGGCGGAGATCATCTCTGGTGCCTGATCCAGGCGGCCAGGCCCCAGGCGGCCAGGACACCGGCGACCGGGCGGCGGCCGGCCCGCTCACAGATGTCCTGCTCGGCTTCGCCCGTGAGCTGCGGGCGGCCGGGCTGCGGGTCGGCACCGGCGACGTGCTCAGCTACCTCGCCGCCATGACACCGCTCGACCCGACCGACCTGGTCGACCTGTACTGGGCCGGGCGCGCCACACTGCTCAGCCGCCACGAGGACGAAAGTGTCTACGACCGGGTCTTCAGGAAATATTTCCTCGACGAGGACGGGCCGGCCCGCGGCCAGCTGACGGTCACCGCCGAGTCGGTGGCCAAAGCCGAGGCGGCACTCGTGATGCCCAGCACCGAGCCGGCTCCCGAACAGGACGAGGAGCGGCCCTTCCTGGGCTGGATGGCGTCCGACGTGGACGCCCTCAAGCACCGCTCGTTCACGGTGTGCACGCCGGAGGAACTCGCCGCGCTGCGGCGGATCATGGCCAGGATGCGGCTGACGCCGCCACGCCGCCGCACCCGGCGGACCCAGCCGGCCACGGCCGGAACAGAGCCCGACCTGCGCGCGACGATCAGGGAGTCGATGCGGATGGGTGGAGAGCCTCCGGGCCAGCTGTTCTTCCGGCAGCGCACGACGAAGCTGCGGCCGCTGATCTTGATCCTCGACGTGTCCGGGTCGATGGCGGCCTACTCCAGGCACCTGCTCCAGTTCGCGCACACGGCCAGGCACGCGGCCGGGCGGGTGGAGGTGTTCTGCTTCGGCAGCAGGCTGACCCGCATCACCGCAGAGCTGAGGCACCAGCGGGTCGACGCGGCCCTGGAGGACGCGGCGCGGACCGTGGCGGACTGGGACGGCGGCACCAGGATCGGCCAGTCGCTCGATGAGCTGGTGCGCAAATGGGGCCGCGGCGGTCTGTGCCGCGGCGGGGTGGTGGTCATCTGCTCCGACGGGCTGGACCGCGGTGATCCCGAGGTGCTCGCGCTGGCCATGGAGCGCCTGGGGCGGCTGTGCCACCGCATCGTGTGGCTCAACCCGCACAAGGGTGACGACCGGGATTTCCGGCCGAGCACGCTGGGCATGATGGTGGCGGCACCGCATATCGACCTGCTGCTGTCCGGGCACGACCTCGCCAGCCTGGAAGAGCTAGCCGGAACGCTGCCGGTGCTGAACTAGGTGGCCTCGGCCAGGCGGTACACCAAAGCGGTACCGAGGTAAGCGGACAGGAGAGCACTCGTGAGGTGGAGCGTCGGCATCGAGGCCGAGGGTGACCGGGTCTTCACCCGGGAGGAGATAGTCGAGCTCGCCGACGCGGTGGCTGCCAGCAGCGGTGTCGCCACCGGCATCGGCACCAGCAGGTACGGGGCGCAGCTGCTCGTCACCGCGGACAGCCGCGAGGACGCTATCAGCGCGGCGACCGGCATCTTCCGCACGGCGGCGAAGACAGCGGGCCTGCCCGACGCCCCGATCGTGCGGACCGAGGCGATCAGCGAGGCGGAGGAAGCCGAGGCCGAAGAAGCGGCCGGGCCGCGATGATCCGGCTCGGCTCACTCGCCGGCTACCCGTTCGAGGGCCCGCGGCTGCTGGGCGGCTGGACCCCGCCGCCCGTCGCGGCGGTCTACGCCGTCATGTACAAGCCGGAGCCCGACACCAAGCCGGAGAACTACGCGGTCATCTACGTCGGCCACGCCGACGACCTGTCCGCGGAGCGGTTCCCGTTCCGGCACCCGCGGGCCCCGTGCTGGATCAAGCGGGCCGGCTCCAAGTGGAAGATCTACGTCTGCACATACGAGGTGCCGGGCGGGACCAGAGCGCACCGCGAGCAGATCGGCCGCGAGCTGACCGCCGTCTACCGGCCAAGCTGCAACTCCCAGCAGTACGACCACGCCTGGAAGGACGAGTGGATCGGCGAGTACTCGGCCGCGCCCACCACCGCCCCGGTGACCCGCCGCGGCCCCGATCAACGGCCCAGGAACTAAAGAAGGCAACGGCATCATCCGGAACGGGCGTGGCTAACCCCTGACGCGTAAAGCTAAAGCCGCCTCCGCCCGGGCGCCCGGGTCCTACTGCTGGTGCGGCTGCGACCCGAAACCGACCGCGGACAGCAGCCGGGAGCGGCGGGTACCGGAGGCGGGGCGGGCCGGCTCGGGGACCTCCGGCAGCGGCTCGCGGGGCGTCACGCCGGTGACGATGCCCTCGGCCATGCCGTACAGCAGCGGCAGCGCCCCGGCCACCACACCGCCGGTCTGGTTGATGTGCTCCACACCCGGACCGATCAGCTCGGCGTCGGCGACGATACCGCGCACGAGCTCCGCGGCCCCTTCGAGCTTCGCGCCGATCCGGTCAAGCAGTGTGCCGGCCCAGTACAGGTAGAAGGCCAGGCCCGCGATGAGCGCGACGACGACCAGGACGGTGAGGACGACCAGCACAGTCATCAAAATCGCGGCGTGGATACCCCGGCCTTCGGGCTGAGGAGGAAACGCCGCTCCCTCCCCTCGAATGTCAGCTTAATCATGACGGTCCCTCCTGATAGGATCCGAATGTGCGTACGGCTTCAAATGCCGGGCTTACCCGAATACCGAACAGGCGGCCATACTGTCGCGCACGTTCGGCTGCGTCCGGCTGGTGTGGAACCGGACTCTGGCGTGGCGGCACGCCCGGTACCACGGCGACGGCGTTAAGACCGGATTCACCCAGGCCAACGCCTACCTGACCGCTATGAAGGCCACGGAGGAAC
>JBAPYC010000908.1:0-8668 GCA_049284535.1 Streptosporangiaceae bacterium | reverse complement strand
GAGCCGGGCCGGGCGGGAGCTGAGCCGGGCCGGGCGGGAGCTGAGCCGGGCCAGGCGGGAGCTGAGCCGGGCCAGGGGGGAGCTGAGCCGGGCCTGGGGGGAGCTTGGCTGAGCCGGGCAGCAGGAGCGAGGGCGGGCCGGGCAGGCCGACGGCTACCTCGGTCTCGTCCGGCTCGAGTGGCAGCGGGGAGCCGGCGAGTGCCTGCCCGGCGCGGCGGGGCAGGGTAAGGCGGAACACCGAGCCCTTGCCCCGTTCGCCCCAGGCCTGCAGCCAGCCGCCGTGCAGGCGGGCGTCCTCCAGCGAGATGGCCAGGCCCAGGCCGGTGCCGCCGCTAGTGCGGGCCCGGGCCGGATCGGCGCGCCAGAACCGCTCGAAGACCCGCTGCTCCTCCCCCGGCCGCAGCCCTATGCCGTAGTCGCGGACCGAGACCGCGACCGCGTCGCTGTCGCCGGCCGTGGTAACCACCACGTCCTTGCCCTCGCCGTGCTCGACCGCGTTGATCAAGATGTTGCGCAGGATGCGCTCGACCCGGCGCCGGTCCACCTCGGCGAAGCAGCCGGCCGCGGGCAGCCGGAACTCGATCCGGCCGCCCTTGCGCTCGGCCAGCTGCTGGGCGTCGTCGGCCGACCGCCGCACCAGGTCGCACACGTCGGCTGGCTCGGTGTCCAGGGTGGCCGCGCCCGCGTCGTAGCGGCTGATCTCGAGCAGGTCCACCAGCAGCGTCTCGAACCGCTCGATCTGGCTCTGCAGCAGCTCGGCCGAGCGGCGGCCGGGCGCGTCGAGCTCCTCGGTGGCCTCGGCCAGCACGTCGGCGGCCATCTTGATCGTCGACAGCGGGGTGCGCAGCTCGTGCGAGACGTCCGAGACGAACTGGCGCTGCAGGTCGGACAGCTTCTCCAGCTCGAGCAGCTTGCCCTGCAGGCTGCCGGCCATCTCGTTGAACGAGTTGGCCAGCGCGGCCAGGTCGTCCACGCCGAGCACCTGCATGCGCTCCTCCAGGTACCCGGCCGACAGCCGCTGCGCCGCCTGGGCCGCCTGCCGGACCGGCACGACCACCCAGCGGGTCACCAGCGAGGCGATCGCGGCCAGCAGCACCACCAAAGCGAGCCCGACGCCGACCAGGATCCGCTGCACCAGCAGCAGCGGCGCCTGCTGCTGGGTGAGCGGGAACGCGTAGTAGAGCTGGTAATAGTTGCCCAGCGGCACGCCCACGGCCAGTGAGGCGACCGGTGCCGGGGTCGGGCCGGACGCGCCCAGCGCGGGATTGTAGATCAGCGTCGTCGGCTGGTAGAAGAGCGCGGCGCTGGTCTCGTTGTCGAACTTGTCGGCTCGCTGCTCATCCGATACCTGCTTGATCAGGTCGTGCGGGATGGTCGCCACGTTGGCGGTGTTCGGGCTCATCCAGGTGTCCGGCGACTGCTGGCTGCCGGTCAGCCGGACGAAAACCAGGTAGCTGCCGCTGTTGCCGGCCGAGGCCTGCAGCAGCTTGGTCACGCTCTGGGCTACGCTCTCGGCACTGTTCGGGGCCCCGAACTGCGCCGACGGAGGCTGCAGCACGATCCCGTTCTGCAGCGCCAGGGCGGACAGGCGACCCTCGTTGACCTGGTTGCTGGCGGCGTTCTCGGCGCTGCTGAGCAGCCCGGCCGCGACCGACTGGACCAGGAAGAAGCCGAGCACGGCGATGACCACCGCCGACAGCACCAAGGTGGTGGAGACGACCCGGAACTGCAGTGAACGGTGCCAGCGCAGCCGTGCCCGGGCCACGGCATACCGCTGCCAGCGGCGGCCGGTACGCAGCCAGCGCTTGGCCCGGCCCGGCAGGCGGCGGATGATGGCCCGCCCGAACGAGGACCGGCGGAACGCCATGATCCAGTTACGCGGCACCCCGTTGCGCTGCCGGACCTTGCTGAGTACCGCCACCTTCGTCAACCCTGGACTCAGCCAGGGCCCGCCTTGTAGCCGACGCCGCGCACCGTCACCACGATCTCGGGGTGCTCGGGATCCTTCTCGATCTTGGCGCGCAGCCGCTGGACATGCACGTTGACCAGCCGGGTGTCGGCCGCGTTCCGGTAGCCCCAGACCTGCTCGAGCAGGACTTCCCTGGTGAACACCTGCCGCGGCTTGCGGGCCAGCGCGACCAGCAGGTCGAACTCGAGCGGCGTGAGGTTGAGCGTCTCGCCACCGCGCTTGACCGAGTGGCCGGCCACGTCGATGGCGATGTCGCCGATCTGCAGCATCTCGGGGGCGGGCTCGTCGGTCCGGCGCAGCCGGGCCCGGACCCGGGCCACCAGCTCCTTGGACTTGAACGGCTTCATGATGTAGTCGTCGGCGCCGGACTCCAGCCCGAGCACCACGTCCACGGTGTCGGTCTTGGCCGTGAGCATCACGATCGGGACTCCCGATTCGGCTCTGATCTGACGGCAGACGTCGATTCCATCCGAGCCGGGAAGCATCAGGTCGAGGAGCACCAGATCCGGTCGCGATTCGCGGAAAACTTCGACTGCCTTGTCGCCGTCGGAGACAAACGTCGGCTCGAACCCTTCGCCGCGGAGCACGATCCCGAGCATCTCAGCGAGGGCGGCGTCGTCATCGACGACAAGCACGCGTCCTTTCATGGGCCCCATCGTTCCATGTGATTGACACTGCATGTAATTGACACTGCGTGGAGGCAGGTTACCGCTAATTTTCGGCCACGCGACACCGATTCGAGGATAGCTTTTCTTGCGATGACTGTAATCGTCGGGACGTCAGGGTGGCAGTACCGGGACTGGCGGGACGCTTTTTACCCGCCGGGGGTCCCGCAGAAGCGGTGGCTGGAGTACTACGCGAGCACGTTCGGGACGGTCGAGAACAACGGCACCTTCTACCGGCTGCCGCCGCGGGAGACCTTCGCCTCCTGGCGCGACCGGGTCCCCGACGGCTTCGTGATGACCGTCAAGGCCAGCCGTTACCTCACCCATATCCGGCGGCTGAAGGACCCGGCCGAGCCGGTGCGCAGGCTGCTGGACGCGGCGGCCGGCCTCGGTCCCCGGCTCGGGCCGGTACTGATCCAGCTGCCGCCTGACCTGCGGGCCGACCCGGACCTGCTGGACGCCTGCCTGAGCGCCTTTCCCGGCCAGATCAGGGTCGCGGTCGAGCCGCGGCACGAGTCCTGGTGGACCGAGGAGGTCCGGGATGTGCTGACCCGGCGCGGCGCCGCGCTGTGCTGGGCCGACCGCAAGGGCACCGCGCTTACCCCGCTGTGGCGCACGGCCGCCTGGGGCTACCTGCGGTTCCACGAGGGCGACGGCACGCCCTGGCCGCGGTACCAGCCGGACACGCTGCGGACCTGGGCCGGGCGGCTCGCCGGGACCTGGACGCCGGAACAGGACGTGTACGTCTACTTCAATAACGACCAGCGCGCCGCGGCGCCGAAGGACGCGGCCGCTCTGGCCGGCGCGATGGCGTGATCGCAGCCCGTTCGGCCCAGTGTATTTGACCGTGCCTGGGCAGGGGCGCAGCTAGAGTGCTCCCATGGCGGAGCCGTTGCGCAACATCATCGACCCCGGCTGGGCCGCGGCGCTTGAGCCGGTGGCCGACCGGATCACCGCGATGGGTGACTTCCTGCGGGCCGAGGTGGCCGCCGGGCGCCAGTACCTGCCGGCCGGTGAGAACGTGCTGCGGGCGTTCAAGCAGCCGTTCGGCGACGTGCGGGTGCTCATCGTCGGTCAGGATCCCTATCCCACCCCCGGGCACCCGGTCGGCCTGTCCTTCTCGGTCGCGCCGGAGGTGCGGCGGCTGCCGCCCAGCCTGGTCAACATCTTCACCGAGTACGGCAGCGACCTGGGCTATCCGGCACCGTCGACCGGGGACCTGTCGCCGTGGACCGGACGCGGGGTGCTGCTGCTCAACCGGGTGCTCACGGTGCAGCCGCGCAAGCCCGGATCGCACCGGCGCAAAGGCTGGGAGGCCGTGACCGAGCAGGCCATCGCGGCCCTGGCCGAGCGTGGCACGCCGCTGGTGGCGATCTTGTGGGGACGCGACGCGCAGACGCTGGGACCGGTGCTGGGGGACGTGCCGCGGATCGAATCCGCCCATCCGAGCCCGTATTCGGCCGATGGCGGGTTCTTCGGCTCCCATCCGTTCAGCCGGGCCAATCAGCTGCTTCAGCAGCAGGGGGCCGAGCCGGTCGACTGGAAGCTGCCGTAGCTGAGCAAGTAATAAAATTAAGTCGAATGTCGGCTGGTGATAGGGTGATTTAGCTGCATTCGGGGGCAGTTCTATCCGGTCGTCTTGGCGGCGATGCCAGCTAACACCGGGTAAATGAGCACAGCGGGCTCACAGGGGCACAACGCGTGAACGGGCGGGTACCGGCACAGTGGAACCGAGGCAGGAAGACCATCGGCAGCCTACGCCAGTCCACGAGCACTGGCTGAACCACAAACGGCTGCTGATCGCATACCTGGTGTTCACGGCGTATGCGACGGCGCTAGTCATCTACACCGGCCACGCCGACCAGACCTGGGCCATCTGGGCGGTGGCCGGTTACGCGGCGACCACGCTCATCATCTGGCTGACCAGGAACCGGCGGCTGCCGGTGATTGTGCCGCTGCTGGTGTCGCTGGGCGGCGCGCTGGCCGCGCCGGTGACCTGGCTGGTGACGCGGGTCACGCCCACGCCCGAGGTGCAGGTCATCTCCCGCTCGGCGGTGCTGCTGCTGCAGCATGGCACCCCATACCTGCCGCAGGGACAGCTGGACGCGTGGCTGTCCTACAACCCGTACCTGCCGGTGATGGCGCTGTTCGGCATGCCGAGGGCGCTGGGTGCGACCGGGTTGCTTGGCGACCCGCGGCTGTGGCTCACCGCCGTGTCGCTGGCGCTGATCGGGGCGGCGTTCTGGGTGGCGGCTCCGCACAAGCACTGCAGCTCGTGCCGGCATGGGGTACTGCTGTCCACAGTGTTCGTGGCCGCGTCCCCCGTGATCGCGTTCCCGCTGGCGGTGGGCATCACCGACCCGCCGGTGATCGCGCTGATGTTCCTGACCCTGGCCCTGATCGCCCGGCCGTCGGGGGTGTTCCGCGCGGCCGCCGCGCTCGCCGTGGCCTGCGCCATGAAGGCGACGGCCTGGCCGGCGGTGCCAGTCGTCACCGCCATGCTGGCCGTCCGGGACGGCGCCAAGGCGGCCTGGCGCTTCGCCGGCGTCGCCATCGTGGTGACCGGCATCCTGGCCGTCAGCCTCGCGCCCGCGGCGCTCGTCGACCCTTACGCGTTCATCCAGAACACCGTGCTGTTCCCGCTCGGCCTGACCAGGCAGAAGACCCCCGCGGCCAGCCCCCTGCCCGGGCACCTGCTGGCTATGACCGGGATGACCGGCCACATGGTCGCGGTCGCGCTGCTGGTCACGGCCGGGATCGCGTTCGGCGTGTCGCTGATCGTGCGTCCCCCCGCCGACGCGCGCGCCGCCGCCTGGCGGATCGCGCTCGGGCTCACGGCCATGTTCACGCTCTCGCCCGCCACCCGGTGGGGGTACTTCGTGTACCCGATCGGGCTGGTCGGCTGGCTGCTGCTGACCGGGCCACCGGTTCTGGCGCCGCCGGAGCGCGGGCGGTCGGCCGCCATCGACATCCCGGCGCAGGCCAGCGGGGCGGGGCTGCGCGTCCCGGTTCGCTAGGGCTTTTCTGGTCGGCCGGGCTTTGTGGCGGCGGGTTTTCTGGTCGGCCGGGGTTTTCTGGTCGGCCGGGGTTCCTAGGAGCCGGTCCGCCAGGATTCGCGGTAGGCCACCTGGGCCGGGGTGAGGGAGTCGATCGAGGTGCCGGTGCTGGCCAGGACCAGCCGGGCCGCCTCGGCGTCAATGTCGGCCGGCACCTCGTGCACCCCGGGCTCGAGCTTGCCTGTGTTGCCGGCGAGCCAGGCCAGGGCCAGCGCCTCCAGCCCGAAGGCCAGGTCCATCACCTCGGGCGGATGCCCCTCGGCCGCGACCAGGTTCACCACCCGGCCCTCGGCCAGCAGCAGCAGGGTCCGGCCGTCGGGCAGCTCGTAGGCGTCCACGTGCGGCCGGACGTCGTGACGCACGGCCGCGGCCAGTCCGGCCAGGGCCCGCACGTCGATCTCCACGTCGAAGTGGCCGGCGTTGGCCAGGATAGCGCCGTCCCGCATGCCGGCCAGGTGCGCGGCGCCGATCACGTCGGCCGACCCGGTCGCGGTGACGAAGACTTCGCCGAGCGGCGCGGCCTGGGCCATCGGCAGCACCCGGAAGCCGTGCAGCGAGGCATCCAGGGCACGGACCGGGTCGACCTCGGTGACGACGACGTGGGCACCGAACCCGCGGGCGCATTCGGCCACGCCGCGGCCGCTGGCGCCGAACCCCGCCACCACCACGGTCTTGCCCGCGAGCAGCGTGTTGGTCGCGCGCAAGATGCCGTCGATGACCGACTGCCCGGTCCCGCAGGTGTTGTCGACCATCCGCTTGACCGCGGTGTCGTTGGCCGCGATGACCGGGAACGCCAGCGCGCCCTCAGCGGCCATCCGGCGCAGCCGGATCACCCCGGTGGTGGTGGACTCGCAGCCGCCGCGGACATGCGGCAGCAGCTCCGGGACCTCGGTGTGCAAAGTGCCGGTCAGGTCACCGCCGTCGTCGATGATCAGGTCCGGCCCGGGTTGCGGGCGGGTCAGGGCCAGCTCGATGTGCCGGTAGTAGCCGCGCCGGTCCACCCCGGCCCGGGCGAACACCGCGATCCCGTAGCTGCAGGCCAGCGCGGCCGCGATGTCGTCCTGGGTGGACAGCGGGTTGGACGCGGCCAGCGAGACGGCCGCGCCGCCGGCCTGCAGCAACCGGACCAGCATGGCCGTCTCGGCCGTGATGTGCAGGCAGGCGGCGATGCTCAGCCCGTCGAACGGGCGCTCCTGCGCGAAGCGCCCCATCAGGGTGGCCAGCAGGGGCATGGCCCGTTCGGCGTAGCGGATGCGGGCCTCGCCTTGGGCGGCGAGGCCCGCGTCGGCGATGTCAGTAACGGTAGTGCTCCGACTTGTACGGACCCTCGACTGGCACGCCGATGTAGTCGGCCTGCTCCTTGGTCAGCTGGGTCAGATGGACACCCAGCGCGTCCAGGTGCAGCCGGGCCACCTTCTCGTCCAGGTGCTTGGGCAGCACGTACACGTCGACCGGGTACTCCTCGGGCTTGGTGAACAGCTCGACCTGGGCCATGACCTGGTTGGTGAAGCTGTTGGACATGACGAAGCTGGGGTGCCCGGTGGCGTTGCCCAGGTTCAGCAGCCGGCCTTCGGACAGCACGATGATGCTGTGGCCGGGCTCGCCGTCGGAGCCGGCGAAGGTCCACTCGTCCACCTGCGGCTTGATGTTGATGCGGCGGACGCCGGGGGTCCGGGCCAGGCCGGCCATGTCGATCTCGTTGTCGAAGTGGCCGATGTTGCCCACGATGGCCTGGTGCTTCATCCGGCTCATCTGGTCGGCGGTGATCACGTTGCGGTTGCCGGTAGCGGTGACGAAGATGTCGGCCGTGCCGATCACGTCTTCCAGCGTCGCCACCTGGTAGCCGTCCATGGCCGCCTGCAGCGCGCAGATCGGGTCGATCTCGGTGATGATGACCCGGGCGCCCTGGCCCCGCAGGCTCTCCGCGCAGCCCTTGCCCACGTCACCGTAGCCGCAGACCAGCGCGACCTTGCCGCCGATCAGCACGTCGGTGCCGCGGTTGATGCCGTCGATGAGCGAGTGCCGGCAGCCGTACTTGTTGTCGAACTTGGACTTGGTCACCGAGTCGTTGACGTTGATGGCCGGGAACAGCAGGCTGCCCGCGCGGGCCATCTCGTACAGCCGGTGCACGCCGGTGGTGGTCTCCTCGGTCACGCCCCTGATCGCGGCCGCAGCCTTGGTCCACTTGCCGGGGTGGTCGGCCAGCGAGTTGCGCAGCCGGTCCAGGATGACCCGCCACTCATCCGAGTCGTCCTCAGCCGCGGTCGGCACCCCGCCGGCCTTCTCGTACTCGGCGCCCTTGTGCACGAACAGCGTGGCATCCCCGCCGTCGTCCAGGATCATGTTGGGGCCGTCTTCGCCGGGCCAGGTCAGGGCCTGCTCGGTGCAGTGCCAGTACTCCTCGAGGGACTCGCCCTTCCAGGCGAAGACCGGCACGCCCTGCGGGTCGTCAGGAGTGCCGTCGGGGCCGACCACGATCGCGGCGGCGGCGTGGTCCTGGGTGGAGAAGATGTTGCAGCTGGCCCAGCGAACCTCCGCGCCTATCGCGGTCAGGGTCTCGATCAGCACCGCCGTCTGGATGGTCATGTGCAGCGAGCCGGTGATCCGGGCCCCGCGCAGCGGCTGGCTGGGGGCGTACTCGGCGCGTACCGCCATGAGCCCCGGCATCTCGTGCTCGGCCAGCTGGATCTCCTTGCGGCCGAAGGCGGCCAGCGACAGGTCTGCGACCTGATGCTCCACGGACATGCAATCTCCTTTTTGGCTCCTGCTCGGGCTTCGTCTCGTGTCCACGGTACTGGGCTGCGGAGGGTCGGTGCACGCTGAGATGGCCGTTCTTGACAGGAAATTGTTAGAATCGCTCACATGCGTATTTCGGAGGCCGCCCGGCGGCTGGGGACGTCGGCTCGCATGCTCCGCTACCGCGAGGAACTCGGGCTGCTGCCGCAGGTCCGGGACCAGCTCGCCGGCCGGGTGGGGGC
>JBAPYC010000907.1:0-1935 GCA_049284535.1 Streptosporangiaceae bacterium | reverse complement strand
CGGCCAGACCCCGCAGGGTCGCGATCTGGCCGGCCCGCACCGACGGCCGCGGCACGGCCGGCCCGCGCTCGAACACGCCGATCGCGGTCACTTTGGCGTCCTTGGGGGCGTCCGTGGAGGCGTCCGTGGTGCCGTGCACGGGGCCGTCATCCCTGGGGCCGGCGCCGCGGCCGAAGCGCAGCCGGTTGCGGGTGCGCACCGTGCCGGAGAACATCCGGACATAGGCGATCTTCTCGCCACGGGTGCCGCGCTCGATCTTGAAGACCCGCCCGCAGACGGGTCCCTCGTCGCGCCCGGCTGCGGCGGGCAGCAGGCCGGGCAGGCTGGCCATGAGCTGCTCCACTCCCGCCCCGGTGATCGCCGAGCCGAAGAAGACCGGGTGGATGAGCCCCTGCCGGGACTGCGCGGCCAGGGCCCGGCGGAGCCGGCCGCTGTCCAGGCCCGGGGCGTCCTCGACGTAACCGGTCAGGATCGCCTCGTCGCGTTCGGCCAGTGCCTCGGCCAGCCGGGCCCGGGCCGCGGTGTCGTCCTGTGCCCAGGGATCTGCCGTGGCGGCGCGGCTGCCCTGCTCGTGCACCGATTCCATCGCGATGACGGCCGGCGACAGCCGCCCGGCGATGGCCCGCAGGACCCGTGCGGCGCTGGCGCCGGGCCGGTCGATCTTGTTCACGAATAGCAGGGTCGGGATGGCCAGCCGCCGCAGGGCCCGCATCAGCACCCGGGTCTGCGGCTGCACACCCTCGACCGCGGAGATGACCAGGACGGCGCCGTCGAGCACGCTGAGCACGCGCTCGACCTCGGCGATGAAGTCCGGATGGCCGGGGGTGTCGATCAGGTTGACGGTGACGTCGCCGATGGCGAACGACACCACCGCGGCCTTGATCGTGATCCCGCGCTGGCGCTCGAGTGCCAGCGAGTCGGTCTGCGTCGTACCCGCGTCGACGCTGCCGATCTCATCGATGGCACCGGCGGCGTACAGGAGCCGCTCGGTCAGTGTGGTCTTACCGGCGTCTACATGCGCCAGGATGCCCAGGTTGAGAGTTCGGTGCAGCAAGCGTCATACCCCTCGAGGTCCCAAAGGCCGTCGTCGTGGACATGAACGCCTGGCGCATCCCGCCTCCTGGAGTCTCGCGTCGCCGCTTGTGCGTGCGGCTCAGCATAGGCTCGGCGGGACCGGGGGCAAACTGGTTTTCCCTGCTGCTGTAATGGGGGTATGGGAAGCCATGAAGCTGCCGAGCGGATCCGGGGCCGGATCGGCGCGGCCATCTTCGAGCGGGTGGCCGGGCCGCAGGGCCCGTCGCGCCGCGAGCGGATCCACGCCGAGGAGGGCGAGCGCTGGTTCGCCGAGGACCGCCCGGTGCGCCAGGTGCACGGGGACTCGGCCATGTTCATCGGCGGGATCCGGGCGCTGCTGCTGCAGTCGCTGCACCCGCTGGCCATGGCGGCCGTGGCCCAGCACTCGGACTACCGCGGCGACCCGTGGGGGCGGCTGCAGCGGACCAGCTACTTCCTGGCCGTCACCTCGTTCGGCCGGGAAGCCGATGCCCGGGAGGCGATCGCACGGGTCCGCCGGGTGCACGAGCGGGTAACGGGGACCGCGGCGGACGGGCGGCCCTACGCGGCCGGCGACCCGCACCTGCTGACCTGGGTGCACATCGCCGAGGCGGACAGCTTCCTGCGCGCACACGAGCGGTTCGGCTCCCGGCCGCTGGACGCGGCCGGCCGGGACGGCTATGTGGCCGACATGGCCCGGATCGGCCGCGAGCTCGGCGTGCCGGACCCGCCGCGCACGGAAGCCGAGCTGACCGATCGGATCAGCCAGTACCGGGCCGAGCTGGCCGCCACGCCCGAGGCGCGCGACGCCGCCAGGTTCCTGCTGCTCAACCCGCCGCTGCCGGCGCTCGCCCGGGCGCCCTACGGGATGCTGGCCGCGGC
>JBAPYC010000906.1:0-3373 GCA_049284535.1 Streptosporangiaceae bacterium | reverse complement strand
CCAACGATAAGTGGGAACTGGTGCTGGGCAACCTGTCGAACATCTTCGCCTGGCTCGGCCTGCAAGCGCTCATCGACGCCAGCGAAGGGCTCTCCCTCCTGCTCAAAATCATCATCGACGCGGTGGCGAACAATGGCACAGCCATTTGCATGTTTGAGGACATGTGCACGGCCGCCGGGTTGAATAATTGACCCGGGCCAGCAGCATCGCCCCGGGAGAAATCCTACTCTTTCCCGGTTTCCTCGTAGGCGCCAAAACCTTGGGAGCGGCCTCCGGGTCAATGGTCGGCTTAGCCGACCGCGTGCGACGGCCCGCAGGGCCGCCATTGCGGCGCGCCGGCCGCTCACCCGCCTGCTGCCGGTGAAGGCCCCCGCGACAGCCGGAGCGGGCAATGAGTCCTGACAGCCACGCGGCGAGGAACGGGTTCATCCTCGCCGCCGACGAGGGACAGGCGTTCTGGTTCCTGAACACCCTGACCATCAACAAGGTCGGCGTCGCGGACATCGAGGGCCGACTAAGCGTCGTCGATCACCGGGTGCCGCCCGGCTTCGCGCCGCCGCCGCACATCCACCAGGCAAACGACGAGGCGCTCCTCGTCCTGGACAGCGAATTCGAGGGGTTCTGCGGGGACCGGGCCTGGCAGGCCGGGCCCGGCTCGCTGGTGTTCTTACCGTGCGGCATCCCGCACGGCTTCCAGGTATCGCAGAACGGCCCGGGCCGGCTCATCGTGATCGTGTCACCGGGCGGGTTCGACCAGTTCGTCGCGGCCGCCGGTGAGGCCGCCGCCGGTCTTCGGCTGCCCGATCCCGTCCCGACCGACCCGTCCCGCCTTACCGAACTCGCCGCCGCGCACGGCATCCAGCTCCTGCCTGCCCCAAGCCCCTAGCACGACGGCGGCACAGCGCTGGCCAGGCCCGCGACCAATTCGCCGACCCATCCGCGAACGGGGTCCGGGACTCCGGCCACTCCCGCACCCTGACCAGCCGTCACAACCGCGCCTCCTGGGCGACTCTGAACACTCAGAAACCCGGGTCCCGCCATTGAGGTGCCCCGGGCTGGCGGCGGTTCCCGAGACCGCCGCCGTCCATGGAACAGGTTGTATCTGCCTGACCTGGCACGCAGCTACCTGACAGGCCAGGCCGCATCGGGCATGGTCATGCCAACGGCGCCCTGGCGATCTGCAGCATCCCCAGGCACGCCCGCGCGACCGCCGCTGCCCGTGCTCACTGAACGGTCACCGATTGGGACAGGAGTCACGACTGGCGGATCATCACTCGCTGATCGGCCAAGGCGCCACTGCGGCTCGACGCTTGCAGATGATCCAGTTATGGGCGCCGTGGGATCGGCTGAGCTGTCTGCCTGGTGCGCTCAGATCGGCGGCTACGCGCGCACTGCCGCCGCCCCGCAGCCACCTAGCGTGAGCGGAGTGGGCCGACGACTGCCCGAGGTGGCGAGGCTGGAGTAACCGCAAGGCCTGGTCCGAGAGGCGCGTGCCTGGTTGCCGTCGGGTGGTTTCGTTTCCAGGGTCTGCGACTCCTCGCACACCATCCGTGACCGGTCCAGCCGAGCGGTGCCGCCTGCTCCCAAAGCAGTCAGCCAGCAGCAGCGCTGCAGAATATGTGCTCGCGATATATCCTGCCGGTTCGGAGGGCGGTCGCGCAGAACGTCCGGTGTGGCGAGGGCGCTTCCCCTACAGGGAGGTCAGGAGAGAGTGGAGGAGGTCGGCGTACTCGCGGTGGCTAGTGCCGCGGAGGAGCTCGTCGACGAGGTGGATGGCTAGGCCACGTAGAGAGTCGGAGTCATCCATGGGGTCGTCTTCTTCAAGCGGCAGTCGCCCGAAGCTGGACACCTCGCTTAGCGAGACCTGGTTGCCGACCCGATGGAGCTGCGTAAGGTCGATGATCTTGTCGAAGCTGTCTGTTGCCGCCAGCCATAGGCCGATGTGGCCATCGGCGGGGACGGAGCCCAGCAGTTCGGAGGCTGTCAAACTGAGTGGGACATCAGGCTGCTTGCGCAGTTTGTGGTGAGTTGCTGGTCTCGATGGTGGCCGGCGGTTCGTTGATCCAGACCTTGTCCGGCAGTGGCCTGGGCTGCGGGCAGTGGCCGCGGAACCGTTCGGGGTGGGCCTCGTAGGCGGCCCGGAGGGTGGCGGCGCGGCGCGCCTGGACCTGCGCCCAGGTGCCGTCGTGCACGGACGACGGGGTGTGCATCGCGATCCCGGAATGCCGGTGCTCGGTGTTGTAATAGGTGAAGAATGCCTCGCAGAACAGGTTCGCGTCCTGAATTGACCCGAACTGGCCGGGGAATGCCGGGCAGTACTTCAGTGTTTTGAACGCCGATTCCGAATACGGGTTGTCGTTGGATACGTGCGGCCGGGAGTGGGACTGGACGATGTTCAGTTTCGCGTAAAGCCCGGAGACGGTATTGCTCGTCATCGAGGTCCCGCGGTCGGCATGCACGGCTTTCGGCTTGATCCCACCGTTCGAGTAGATGGCGTGCTCGATGAATTCCCTGGCCAGGATCCCGGTTTCCGTCGGCCAGATTTCCCAGTGGACGACTTTCCTCGAGTAGATGTCCATGATGACGTAGAGCAGGTACCAGATCCCGCGAGCGGGTCCTTTCAGCTTCGTGATGTCCCAGGACCATATTTCATTCGGCCCGGCGGCGAGCAGCTCGGGTTTCTTCCGCGCCGGGTGGCTCGCATGGGCGCGGCGCTCGCCGGAGGTGCCGCGCCCGCGCAGGAGCCGGTGCATGCTGGCCTGCGAGCAGAGGTAGCAGCCCTCGTCGAGCAGGATCGTGTACGCCTGCGCGACCGACTTGTCGGCGAACCGGGGCGAGTCCAGTTCCCTCAGGACGCGCTCCTTTTCCTCCGGCGCGAGCTCCGCGGGATGACGGAATTCCTTTCTCTCCGCGGGCGGCGCGGGCGGTTTCGGGTTTCTGCTCCGGTGCAGGGTGGAGCGTGATTTCCCGAGGATCCGGCACGCGCCGGACGTTCCGATCGCTTTTTCCATCGCGGGGAAATACGAGTCGACGGCCTCGTTCAGTTCGTGCCTGAGTCCGCGCTGCCGGAGATATCTTCCAGCAGCGCGAATGCTTTCCCCGCGATATCCAGGGCGGTCCGCGTCTTCCCCAGGTCCGATTCCAGCCGCGTGTTCCGTGCCTTCAGCTTCTTGTTCTCCGCGCGCAGTCGCGCCAGTTCCTCGTCCTCCGCGGCTTTCGGCGATGGCTTTCCCGTTGTCGCGGGCAGCGTCCCCTTTTCCCGCTGGGATCGCCAGTGCTCGATATGGGAATGGTAGAGCCGTTCGCGCCGCATGAGGGCGCCGCGCTCGGGGCTGCCGTCGGGCAGGGCGTCGTACTCGGCCAGGATCAGCGC
>JBAPYC010000905.1:0-7384 GCA_049284535.1 Streptosporangiaceae bacterium | reverse complement strand
GCCATACTGGGATCGGTCGTCGATATGCCATGCCGGAAATTGGAGCCGGCAAGCGGTGGGAGCGAGGGTTTCCGGAAGGGAAAGGCGTTCCCGGGTGGGGGGAGCTGATGGTTTCGCTGGTCGGCCTCGAGGATCAGCGGCTAGCCCGCGAGGAAGCGTATCTGGTGTCGCAGATCGCGGCGGGAGATGTTGGCGAGCCGGTGGAAGAGCTGTATCACCGTTATGCCGGGCGCCTGTACCGGACCGGCACCCAGCTGCTCGGCGACGCCGGACTGGCAGAAGAGCTGGTCCAGGAGTGCTTTGTCCGGCTGTGGCGTACCGCGGGCCGGTTCGACCTGACCCGCGGCACGGTGGCCGCGTACCTATTTGTCATTGCCCGCAGTATCGCTGCTGACCTGCGTAAACGTCCGTCTTCGCGCCCGCTCATGCCGGTCGAGGACGCCCAGGTCCCGCCGCAAAGCGACAGCGCGGACCGGATCGTGGAGACTTTGATGGTGCGCGACGCGATGGAGTCCCTGAGCCCCGCCCACCGCCAGGTGCTGATGCTGGTAAATGAAGAAGGACTTACCCAGAACCAGATCGCCGAACGGCTGGATTTGCCGCTGGGCACGGTGAAGACCCGGCTCTTTCATGGTCTGCGAGCGCTGCGGACGGCACTAGCGGAACGAGGCTACGATGGCCGGGCTTGAGATGGGTACGGGACAGCAGCACGACGATCTGGCCGGCTGGGTGCTGGGTGCCCTGGATCCCGCTGAATCGGAGCGTTTCCGGCGCCACCTGCAATCGTGCCAGCAATGCCAGGATGAGGCGGCCGCAATGGCGCCGACCAGCCGGCTGCTGAATTTCGTCGCCCCGCAGCCCAGATCCCGGGCGGCCAGCCCGGCCTCGCCCGAGCCGCCCGCGGACCTGCGCGCGCGCACGCTGGACCGGGTCATGGCCGCGGCCCGGAAGTCCTCCTGGCGCCGCCGGAGCGCCTGGCTCTCTTCGGCGGTGGCGGCTGCGGCAGTCGTGGTCGGCGGGTCCGTGGCCGCGCTCTCGCTCGGCTCCTCCCCCGCGTACGCCTACGTACTGCAGCCGCAGAACGGGAGCAGCGCGTCGGGCAAGGCGACCGTGACCCATACCGACGGCGGCTGGTCCGTCCAGATGTCGGCCACGCACCTGAAGCCGCTGCCACGCGGCGAGTACTACGAGTGCTGGTACGCCGCCAGGAAAAGCACCGTGAGTCACCCGGCCATGATCAGCGGCGGGACCTTCAGCGTCGGCTCCAGCGGGAGCACCGCGGTCACGATGAACATGGCAGGTGACCCGGACGACTACCCCATCATGGAGGTCACCGTGCAGGCGGCGGATAACCCTGCTCAGGTGGGCCTGGTCGTCCTGACCGGTGTCACTCAGGACACGTCCTGAACGGAACGCCTTAGGCCGGCTGCCAGCCGTCCGGGTCCGGCTGGGCCGCCTGGGGCGCGCCCGGCTCGTAGGGCTGGCGGGTGAAGACGAACGAGCCGAGGTCCAGATGGCTGGCCGAGCCGTCGGCCCGGCGTATCACCCGGAGGCACTCGCCGGTGTAGTAGCCGTCCAGGCCGGTCCAGCTGCCGTCTGAGCCGGGCCGGAAGCGCGAAGCCCGGCCTCTTCCCGGCACCGGCGTGAGCTCCAGCCCGCGGCCGGCCAGCAGCCGGAGCACGTAGGGCCGGGGTCCCCAGTACCACAGCCCGGTCAGCGCGAGCAGGGCCTCGTCGACCTCGGCCAGCGGCCTCCAGCGGGCCGGCAACCGCGGTTCGCGATCCGCCACGATCCCGGCCAGGTCCAGGCCGATAGCGCCGATATCCGGGCCTGCTGTGACGTTGGCCAGGGCAATCCCGGCCACGCCGTCGGCCGGGCTGGCGCACAGCATGGCGAGGAAACCCGGCATCGAACCGCCGTGACCGGCCAGCAGCCGCTCCCGCTGCCGGAACAGCTGCAGTCCGAGCCCGTAGCCGCCGGACCAGCTCTCGTCGCCAGGTGGCGCGGCCGGGGCGCGCATCTCGGCCAGCGTGGCGGCCGGCAGCACCCGGTCGTCGCCGTCCAGCAGGAAGGCGGCGAACCGGCACAGGTCATCCGCGGTCGACCAGAGCTCGCCGGCCGGGGCCATCAGGCCGGTGCCGTCGGCCGGCTCGAGCTGCATGACGTCGGCCCACGGGTGGACGGCGTAACCGCGGGCGTGCGGCGGCTGCGGCGACAAGGTGGTGCGGGCCATGCCCAGCGGGTCCAGGATCTCCTGCCGCAGCACGTCCGCCCAGCCGTGCCCGCGCAGCCGGCCGACCAGCGCGCCGAGCAGCGCGAACCCCGGATTGGAGTAGTGGAACAGCCGTCCGGCCGGGTGCGGCAGCGGGCCGAGGATGTCAGCCAGCCTGGGCCGCAGCTCGCCGGGTGTGCGCTCCCACCAAGGCGCCGGCGTCTCGGAGGCCAGGCCGGCCGTGTGCGACAGCAGCTGGGCGATGGTCACCTCCAGGCCGGCATCCAGGTACTGATCCAGCGGATCGGCCAGGTCCAGCCGGCCCTCGTCACGCAGCCGCATGACCAGGATGCCGACGAACATCTTGGTCAGCGAGCCGATGCGGTACTGGGTATTGCCATCGGGTTCATGGCCGTGGAGCATGCTCCGGCCGCCGCACCAGACCTGGCGGCCGTCCCGGACCACGGCGCCCACCAGCGACGGCGTCCGGCCCTCGGCCTGCCCGGCCGCGACACGGCTGGCCAGCGCGCGGCGGGTAGAGGGCAGCAGGTCACCGGCGGGCGGTGGGCTCTCAGGCGGGACAGAAGTCACGGTTGCACCCTAGTGGCCCAGAATCGCTGGCGTCCGGGTTCGCTAGCGTCCGCGCACAGCCTCCGGTGGCGCGCCGGGTCAGAACAGGTTGGGCAGGCGGCGTGTCACCACGCCCCGGCCGATGTCACGCCCGTTCCACAGGCTGAAATGGCTGCCGATCTCCAGGTAGTCGCAGACATCGTCGCCGAGGACGTTCATCGTGACCATGAGCTGCGGGCTGCCCCGCCGGAACGGCGCGTCGTCGTCGGCGGCGACCAGCGCGCTGAACACCTGCCTGCGGCGGGTCTCGGCGTGCTGGCAGCGCAGCACCATCCGGTGCGTGGCCGAGTCGATCGGGGCCGGCGGGCCGCCGTCCTGAGCCGGAGAGGGAGTGACCAGGGCCTGGAATCTGTATCGCTTCATGTCAGCACCCGTTTCGGACGCGCAATGTTCCGCGGTACTGATGCTAACGAAGAAGCGCCGGCCGTAGTGCCCGGGTTCACCGCGCCACCGATGACCTCGGTTCTTGCCTGCGGCAACCGTCGTACCGGAAAATCTCCGGCGCGCCACGTTTTGCGCCGTAGTTCCTTCGGTATCATGCTGAAATAATTGAAGGGCTTGGTGCTATGGTCTCGCAGCCGTACGTATACCAGCGACATGAGCTCTCCGAACCCGACTGGCGCCGGTTTCCCGGCTGGGCCGGGGTCTGCGCCGCGGACTGGGAGTCCGCCCAGTGGCAGCGCGCGCACTGCGTCAAGAACGCCCGCCAGCTCGCCCAGGTTATGGGCTCAGGGCTGGCCGGGCCGTTCTTCGCCGACCTCGACCGGGACCAGCGCGAGCGGGCCACCATGTCCATGCTGGTGCCGCCTCAGATGCTCAACACGATGGTGCCGTCCGCGGCGCCGTCTGCCCCCGGCTTCACCGAGGCCTTCTACGCCGACCCGGTGCGCCGGTACATGATCCCGGTGTTCAGCGACCGGCGGGCCGACTGGCCGTCGCATCCGTACGCCCAGCGCGACTCGCTGCACGAGGCCGAGATGTGGGCGGTTGAGGGCCTGACCCACCGCTACCCGGCCAAGGTGCTGGCCGAGCTCCTGCCGACCTGCCCGCAGTACTGCGGGCACTGCACCCGGATGGACCTGGTCGGCAACCCGACCACGGTGATCGACAAGCACAAGTTCGCGCTGGGCCGCGAGGACCGGCTCGGCGCCATGCTGGACTACCTGCGCCGCACGCCCGGGGTCAGGGACGTCGTGGTGTCCGGCGGCGACGTGGCCAACCTGCCCTGGCCGCGGCTGGAGTCCTTCGTGGCCGCGCTGCTGGAGATCGAGTCGATCCGCGACATCCGCCTGGCCAGCAAGGCACTCATGGGCCTGCCGCAGCACTGGCTCTCGGATGAGGTGCGCACCGGCATGGCCCGGCTGGCGGGCACGGCCCGGGCCCGCGGGGTGAGTATCGCGATCCACACCCACGTGAACGCGGCCCAGTCGGTGACCCCGCTGGTGGCGCGGGCCGCCCGGGCCATGCTCGAGGCCGGCGTCCGGGACGTGCGCAACCAGGGCGTGCTGCTGCGCGGCACCAACGACAGCGCCCAGGCCCTGCTGGACCTGTGCTTCGCCCTGCTCGACGAGGCCGGCATCATGCCCTACTACTTCTACATGTGTGACATGATCCCGGGCAGCGAGCACTGGCGGCTGACGGTACGCGAGGCCCAGTCCCTGCAGCACGACATCATGGGCTACCTGCCCGGGTTCGCCACCCCGCGGGTGGTCTGCGACGTGCCCTACGTCGGCAAGCGCTGGGTGCACCAGGTGTCCCGTTATGACACCGAGCACGGCATCTCGTACTGGACGAAGAACTACCACACCGCCCTCGAGGCCGATGACGAACTGGCCGTCAGCCGCGAGTACCCCTACTACGACCCGATCTACATGCTGCCCGAGTCCGGGCAGGCCTGGTGGCGGGGAATCAGCTCGCGGCCGCAGCCTGGCGCGGCCGAGGAGGTCAGGCTGGCTGGTAGCGGCCGCTCAGCTCCGCAAGGCGCCGTCTGACGGCGGGCCATTCGGCCGCAGTGACGCTGAACCGGGCCGAGTTCCGGGGTGTGAGGTCGGTGCCGAGCCGGTGCGAGCGCAAGATGCCCTCGAACCGCGCGCCAATCCGGTGCATGGCGTCCCGCGACCGCTGGTTCCGTGCATCGGTGTGCAGGCAGACCGACTGCACCCGCCAGTCCTCGAAGGCGTAGGTCAGCATCAGCCGCTTCATCTCGGTGTTCGCGCCGGTGCGCACGGCGGCCGGGGTCAGCCAGGTGTGGCCGATCTCGCAGGTATCCGGGCCAGTGCGCGGGCGGCCGTCCGGCCAGGCCCAGTACTCCAGGCCCGAGAACCGGGTCGAGCCGATCACCGTGTCGTCGGCCATCCGCACCACGGCGAACGGCACGGCCGTGCCGGCCTCCCGGGCCGCGATCGCGGTCTCCACGTAACGGCGGACCGCTGGCTCGTCCTGGGGAACGGCCGACCACCGGTAGAGCTCGGCGCCACCGGAGCTCGCGGCGACCAGGCCGGCCACATGCTGGTGACCGAGCGGCTCCAGCCGGATCACCTCACCGTTCAATTCGGGGGGACGACCCCGATCACCGGAAGGCTTCCCGCCCGCCCGTATCCCCCTGGCGGGCCGCTCCAGCAGGCGCCCGTCGGGGGCGGCGAAGCCGAACGAGCGGTACAGCCCGTGCGCGTCGGAGGTGTGCAGCATCCACCGGTAGCTGGCGCCGGGGCCGTCCTCGATCATGATCCGCACCAGGGCCTTGCCCAGGCCCGCGCCGCGGTGTGCCGGCAGCACGTAGACGTCGGCCAGGTAGGCCGTGGCGCCGTCGCTGAACGCCCGGGCGAGGCCGACCATGGTGCCGGAGGCGTCGTAGGCGCCCACGACCCGCCAGGCCGCGGCGAGCTGGCGCCGGATCTCCGGCTCGTCGCGCCACCGGGCCCAGTAGGCCTGGGTGATCAGGAACGCCGCCGCTGCTCCGGCGTCGATCCGGGCCGGGTCGTCGTCAATGTCGTATCCGGCCACGTTGTGTCGGGTCATAGCGTCTCCAGGGCCTGGTTGATGTCGGTGATCAGGTCGGCGGCGGGTTCCACGCCGACGGACAGGCGGATCAGGGCCTCCGGGGCGGTCTCGCCCGCCCACCGGGCCCGGCGTTCCCAGGTCGACTCCACGCCGCCGAAGCTGGTGGCGGGCAGGATCAGCCGGGAGGCGGCCACTACCCGGTCGGCGGCCGGCGCGGTGCCCGGCGTGACCTCGAAGGACAGCAGCGGGCCGAACCCGGCAGGCATCTGCCGGGCCGCCACGCCCGAGGCTGGCTGCCCGGCGCCCGGGTAGTACACGGCGGTGACCCGGGGATGGCCGGCCAGGTGCCGGGCGATCGCCAGCGCGCTGGCCGACTGGCGGGCAATCCGCAGCGGCAGCGTCTTCAGTCCGCGCAGCGCCAGCCAGGCCTCGAACGGCCCGGGAATGCCGCCGCCGCTGGACCGCCAGGCCCGCAGCGCGGTCAGCAGGCCGGCGTCCCGGCTGACCACCGCGCCCAGGATCACGTCGGAGTGCCCGGATATCGCCTTGGTCAGCGAGTACA
Organism: Streptosporangiaceae bacterium; assembly: GCA_049284535.1. Classification (GTDB taxonomy): domain Bacteria; phylum Actinomycetota; class Actinomycetes; order Streptosporangiales; family Streptosporangiaceae; genus Palsa-504. The sequence goes on along the minus strand of JBAPYC010000905.1, from coordinate 980 downwards.
GCGAGGCGATGGCGCCGGCCTCCAGCGGCCGCTGCAGCAGGCCGGTGGCCACGGTGTTGTCTACCACCATGGGCGCGTCCGCCCCGGCCGCGATCTCGCCCAGCCGGGTCAGGTCGGCCACCCGGAGCAGCGGGTTCGTCGGCGTCTCCGCCCACAGCAGGGACGGCGCAGCGGACAGCTCGCGCTGGACGGCCGCCAGGTCCTGCAGGTCCACATGGACCGGGACGGCGCCGTGCGGGCGCAGCTTGTCCGCGAGCACCCGTCCGCCGTAGTACCCGTCGGCGGGCAGCACCAGCCGTTCGCGGCCCGGGGCCAGGGCAAGCATGAGCGCCAGGGAGGCGGCCTGACCGGAGGCGAAGGCCACCGCCTCAGCGTCCTCCAGGCCGCCAAGCGCCTCCTCGAGCGCCTCCCAGCCCGGGTTGCTCTCCCGGCCGTAGCCGCGGCCCGGGCTAGGCGGTCCGTGCGACACATAGATGCTCGCGGGCACCAGGGGCGGCGTGGCCTGGCTGCCGGCCGCACGGCTGGTTCCGGCGTGGATCAGGCGGGACTCCGCGGAGAACGCCTCAGTCATGGGCGCGCCCGCCAGGGTGCCGCGCGTCAGCCAAGAATGTTACAGTACAAAGTATGAACATACTGGTACGATATCGCCCGCGGGGCCGGAGCGCCAAGGAGATATCCGCCAGCGTGGAGGCGGGTGTCCGCCGCGGCCAGCTGGCCCCGGGAGATCACCTGCCGCCGGTCCGTGAGCTGGCCGGCCAGCTGGGCATCAGTCCCACCACCGTGGCGGCAGCCTACAGCGACCTGCGCAGGCGCGGCATCACCACGGGTTCGGGCCGGGCCGGCACGCGGATCCGCGGGGCCCCGCCGGTCAGCTCCCGCATCTATCTCAGCGCGCCCGCGGGCACCAGGGACCTCATCACCGGCGGGCCGGATCCAGCGCTGCTGCCGCCTCTGCCCGCGCGCCCGGCCCGGCCGCCGGC
>JBAPYC010000904.1:0-2790 GCA_049284535.1 Streptosporangiaceae bacterium | reverse complement strand
GCCCGGGCCGGCCCGGGCCCGCCTGCACGACCGCCGGCAGCCGGCTGGCCACCACCGCGTCCAGGACCGGGTCGTCCTCGCTGGTAGTCCACACGATGAACCCGTCCACCACCGCCTCGGCCACCCGCAGCACGTCGCTGCCGGCGCCGGTCGTCGGGACCAGGGTGAGGCCGGTCTCCTCATCCGCGCACACCTCCGCCACGCCGGCCAGGAACCGCGCCGCCTGCGGATCGTCGAAGGCGTAGGTCAGCCGCTCGCCCATGACCACGCCCAGGCTGCCGGCCCGGCCCCGCCGCAGCGACCTCGCCCCGGGATGCGGGCCGGGGTAGTCAAGCCTTTCCGCCGCCGCCCGGACCTTCGCCGCGGTGGCGGGCGCCACCCGGCCGGGCTGGGAGTACACATAGGACGCGGTCATGGGCGACACCCCGGCCGCCTCCGCGACCTCGCGCAGCGTCGGGCGGCTCCGTCGCTGGACCACGCTCTCGCCAGACTGGGCTGCCTGCACGCCGTCGTGCGCCATCGTCACTCTCCAACCAACCGGGAGCCACACTCTCGAACCCTATTGTGTATCGATATACAATAACCCTTGTGTATCGATACAAGACCTCCCGCGTCGCGGCGACCCGTAACGCGCCGCCGGTGCGCAACGCGTACGGCGAGACGTTCCGGGACGCGCCGACGCTGCTGTGCTACGGCGCGCTGGCCGCCTACGCGTACTGGCTGTACGCTTACGGGCCCGCGCTCGCCCTGCTCCGGTCTGAGCTGCACTTCTCCTACGCCGTGCTCGGCGTGTACTCGGCGATCTGGTCGGTCGGTGCGGCCCTGGCCGGGGTGAGTTTCGCCCCGGTGGCCCGGCGGCTGCCCCGCGCCCCGCTGCTGTGGTCCTCGGCGGCCGCCGCCACCGCCGGGATCGCCCTGTTCACCGCGACCCGCACCGTCGCCCTCACCCTGATCGGCGGCGCGCTCGCTGGCTTCGCCGGCACCGTACTGCTCACCTGCATCCAGGCGATCCTGTCCGACCGGCACGGCGACCGCCGCGGCCAGGCCCTCGTCGAAGCCAACGTGGGCGCGGCCGGGTGCGCCGTGCTCGCCCCGCTCATGCTCGGCCTGTTCCAGGCCACCCCGCTGGGCTGGCGTGCGGCGCTGGCGCTGCCCGTGCTCGCGCTGGCCGGCCTCTACCTGCGCTACCGGCACCAGCCGCTGCCCCCGCCGCCCCCTGGACGGCCCACCGGGCGCCAGGCCAGGCTGTCCCTGTCGTGCTGGCTGCTCGCCGCCATGGTCGCCGTCGGCATCGCCATCGAGTTCTGCCCGATCTACTTCGGGACCGAAGTGCTCACCTCGACCGGGCTGCGCACCGCCCAGGCCGCGACCGCGATGAGCGCTTTCTACCTGGGCATCCTGCTCAGCCGCATCGGCGGGGCGGTTCTCATCCGCCGGGCCGGGCGGACCGTCCTGCTGCTGTGTGTCTCCCTGGCCGTCACCACCGCCGGTTTCGGCATGTTCTGGCTGGCCACCCAGCCCGCCCTCGCGATCGCCGGGCTGGCGGTGTGCGGGATCGGCCTGGCCAACCTCTATCCGCTGTCCCTGGCTCTCACCCTGGCCGCCGCGCCCGGCAACGCCGACACCGCCAACGCCCGCACCCAGCTGATCGGCGGCCTCTTCGTCGTCGCCGCCCCCTTCCTGCTCGGCATCCTCGCCGACCACTTCGGCCTGCATGCCGCGTTCACCGTTGAGCCGGTGCTCATCGGCGCCGCCGCGGTGCTCCTCCTGGCTGGCCTCCGCCTCGCGCCGCAAGCCCGCTTATCCTGGCCCGGTGCGGGTTCTCGCGGCATGCTCGCTCGGGGGAGCGGGCCACTTCCGCCCGCTGCTGCCGTTCCTGGACCAGGCGCGCCACAGCGGCGGGCAGACGCTGGTCGTCGGCCCGCCCGCTCTGGCGGCCATGGTCCAAGCGGCGGGCCATCCGTTCCTGGCGGGCGGCGAGCCGTCCGAAGCGCAGATCCGGCCCATCCGCGAGCAGCTTCCCGTCCTGCCGCCGGCCGAGGCATCGGTGCTCGGCACCCGGGAACTGTTCGGCAAGCTGGCGGCGACGGCCATGCTCCCGGCGACCGAACGGGCGATGCGCGACTGGCGGCCCCAGGTGGTTTTGCGCGATCCCTACGAGTACGCCTCGGCCGTGGCGGCAGCGCGGCTGGGCATTCCCGCCGCGCAGGTCGCCGTCGGCCTGGCCGCGGGCCAGTGGGAGGAAGTCGGCGTCGCCGCACCCGCCCTGGAGGCCTACCGTGCCGGGCTCACCGGTGAAGTGCGCCGGTCGCCGTACCTGACGCGGTTCCCGGCCACACTCGACCCGTCGCCCTTCCCCGGAACCCACAGGTACCGTGAGCCTGCCGCCGCGCCGCGCGGAGCGCTGCCGGACTGGTGGCCCGGCAGCGGCGCTCCGCTCGTGTACGTGAGCTTCGGCACCGTCCTGGGTCACATGTCGTTCGCCGCGGAGGTCTACCAGGCGGTGATCGACGCCGTCGCCGGGCTCGACGTCCGGGTGCTGCTGACCACCGGCCCCGCCTTCGACCCGTCCCGGCTGGGCGAGGTGCCTGCCCACGTGCACGTGGAAGCGTGGGTCGACCAGGCCGATGTCCTGGCTGAGGCCAGCCTGGTCGTCTGCCACGGCGGGTCGGGCACGACCTACGGCGCCCTGGCCGCCGGAGTGCCCCTCGTCGTCGTGCCGGTATTCGCCGACCAGTTCGCCAACGCCCCCGCGGTGACCCGGGCCGGCGCTGGCCTGCAGGTCCGCCC
>JBAPYC010000903.1:0-6225 GCA_049284535.1 Streptosporangiaceae bacterium | reverse complement strand
TACCTGCTTGTCGATCTCCGAGCTGATCCTTTCGATCAGCCCCTCGGCCAGAGCATCGTTGTACTGATGACCCAGTTCGCTATGCGCGGCCGCCGCCGCCGCAACGTCCTCGTGTGTGCGCACGTCCATAAATTCAAGGTATCTCCGGGCCAGTGGCCGGGGTAAGGGGCTTGGCGCTGGCGCTACCCGGACCCGGAAAGATCCGGTGGCTGGTCGTCATCGCGTCGGGGCGGCGATGTGGGTGGCTGTTCGCCAGGCCAGGGCCATGATCGTGAGGCCGGGGTTGGCGCCGCCGTTGGTGACGTGGAGGCTGGCATCGGCTAGGTAGATGCGCTCGGTGCCCCAGACCCGGGCCGTTCGGGTCGGTCGCGCCGGCGGCGGGAGTGTGGGCCATGCGGGCGGTGCCGGCTTGGTGCTGTCCGCCGGACAGGACGGGGGTATGGGGCTGGGTACGCCAGGTGGTGTGAGCGCCGGCTTCCTGCAGTCACGTTTGTGACCGGGCGGCGAGCAGCCTGGCGGTGCGGATGTCTTCGGGGTGCTGGCCGCGTCCCAGGCGGGCGACGGGAACGCCGGCCGCGTCGGTGATGCAAGCTGAGAGCCGGACGCGTGCGGCCCAGGTAGGTACTTCCTGGACGGGTCCCCAGACCTGGCTGGTCCGCCGGTACCAGCGGGCCACTTCATCGATGGCGGCCTGTCCGTGCCGGGGCGCGCCGGCGGGGAGTGCGTGCAGGTAGAACATGGTGGGCAGCTTGATGAAGTCGTTGGCCAGAAGTCCCCCGCCGATGATGCCGTCGTTGTGATGTGAGAACTGGCGTGTCGCCACTGACGGCCCGGGGCCCAGGCCGTCGGTGATCACGTCGTCGAAGCGGCCGAACGCACCGGCGTAGGTGTGGCCTTGCAGGCAGTCTCCGACCCACTCGTTGCCGAGGCGGCTGACCTGCAGGAGACGGGCGGTCTCGATGGCGCCCGCAGCCAGGACCATCCGCCCGGCCACGATCGTGCGGTGCTCGCCGCCGGCGATCATGTCGACGCGGCCGTCGTCGCTGACCTGCACGGCCCGCGTGCCCGCCAGCAGCTGGGCACCGAGGCGGATCGCGGTGGGCAAGGCGGCGACGCCGCTGCCGTTCTTGGCGTCGACCGGGCACGGGAACCCGACACAGAACCCGCAGCGTATGCACGCAGGCCAGCCATCCCGGGGCTGGGTATTGATCAGCAAGGGCACCCGGGTGACCGGCCAGCCGAGCCGGGCGGCGGCGTCTAGCAGCAGGCGGCCCTCCCGGCCGGGGGGCCACGGTGGCATCGGGAAGTCTCCGTCCGGCTCGGCGGCGACACCGAGGTCCCATTCGACCTGGCGGTAGAACGGGGCCAGATCCTCGTAGCTGATCGGCCAGTCGGCCAGCGCCGACCCGTCCGGCACGCCATACAGCGACGCCATCCGGAAGTCATCGGGATGGAACCGCCACGCTTGCGCACCGAACAAGCGTGACCCGCCGCCGATGGTGATGGCGTTGTTGTGATAGCCGGCATCCAGCGGGCCGATGCTCACCTCGTGACCACTGCTGCCCGTCCGCGCCCGGGGATGGCCGCCCGGGCTGGTGCCGTCGCCCAGGAGAGGGACGCGGTGGTTCCGCAGATGGTCCATGCCGGGGGCGTCGCGGCCGGTCCAGCCGCCACGCTCAACGATCAGCACCGACGCCCCAGCCTGGGCTAGCGCCCGGGCCGCGACACCCCCACCGGCGCCGCTACCGACGACGACCACGTCGTACCGGCTGTGAGCCTCACCGCCTGGATCCGACTCCTGTTGTGCCACTATGACTATTCGCGATCTGTATTGACCGATTCTGGCCGTTTGGCGCACACTGAGCCCATGCGGCTCATGCCGGGCCAGCGCGGGCCAGGCGCTCTCGCGGCCACGGTTACCGTGGCCCTGCTGCTGACGGTGCCCGGGCTGGCCGCCACCTCGGCCAGCGCTAACGCCGCCGGGTCACCCGCCGTGTCCGGGTCCGCGCCAGGCGGCCCGGGAGCCCAGTCCTACCTGGACGAGGCGCGCAAGGATTGCTTCGGCACCGCCCGCAACACGACCTCCAAGGTGTGGTTCACGGTCGCTGACGGCGTGCTGTCCGACGTCTACTACCCGAGCATCGAGAGCTCGGACGTCAAGACCGTCCAGTTCATCGTCACCGACGGGAAGACCTTCGCCGACCTGCAAGAACGGGACATGACCTACACGGTCAGCTCCCCGGACCGCAGCGGCATGGTGTGTCAGGTGACGAGCACCGACGCACGACACGGGTTCCAGCTCGTGACCGACTACCTGACCGACCCGGCCCGCGACAGCGTGGTAATGCGCAGCAGGCTGGTGCCGCTGCCGGGTGGCCGTGCGGACTTCCGGAACCTGAAGGTGTACACGCGCTACAACCCGCACATCGACAACACCGGGGGCGGCGGATCCGCCAACGAGGGCGCCAACAACGCCTCCGTCGACCCGGCCACCACAGCGCTGGTCGCCACCGACACCCACCCGGCCACCGGCCCGGGCCCGTTCGCGGCCACCGTCTACGGGGCGCTGAGCGGCAGCCGGCCATTCCTCTCCGCCTCGGCCGGGTTCGCCGGCACGGCCAGCGACGGGCTCAGCCAGCTCGACGCCAGCTACCGGCTGGCGCACCAGTACCAGTCGGCCGACGATGGCAACGTCGCGCTGACCGCTCAGGTCAACGCGGCCCCGGGGCAGCCGTTCACGCTGGCGCTCGGGTTCGGCTCCAGCGCCGCAGCGGCGATCGGCGCGGCCGGGGCCTCCGCCGCCCAGCCCTACCCGGTCACGCTGGCCCGCTACGTGACGGGCTGGCACGCCTACGACGACACCCTGCACCCGCCGCCGGCCGCGCTGCCCGGCGTGTCCGCCGCCCAGGGCAGCCAGTACTGGCTGTCGGCCAACGTGCTGAAGGCGGACGAGGACAAGACCTACCCGGGCGCGTTCGTCGCCTCGCCGACCGACCCGTGGGGCCAGTCGGTCCCGGCGACGACGACGCATCCGGGCTGGACCTACCGGGAAGTGTTCACCCGGGACAGCTACGAGACGTTCACCGGCCTGCTCGCCGACGGTGACCTGGCCAGCGCCCGCGCGATGGTGGAGTTCCTGTACGACCGCGCCCAGCAGGCCAATGGCAGCTTCCCGCGTGACTCGCTGCTGAACGGAGCGGTGGCACCGGACACGTTCGGCCTGGTGGAGATCGACGAGGACGCCTACCCGCTGCTGATGGCGTGGGAGGCCGGCTTCGCCGGCGACGTGGCGTTCTACCGGGACCACATCCGCCCGGATGCCGACTTCGTCGTCGACCACGGGCCGGCCTACGGGGTGGAACGCTGGGAGGAGCACCCAGGCTTCTCGCCGTCCACGATCGCCGCCGAGATCGCGGGCCTGGCCGCCGCGTCGCACCTGGCGCAGGCCGCCGGCGATCCGGCTAGGGCGCGGCTGTACCTGGCCACGGCTGACTACTACCAGCGCAACGTCCAGCGGTGGACGGTCACCACCACCGGCCCGTACGCGCCCCGGTACTTCGTCCGGCTGTCGCCGACCGGGAACCCGAACACCCGGGAGACCTACGATCTCGGCAACGGCAGCCTGAGCAACGTGGACCAGCGGGACGTGCTCGACGCAGGCTTCCTCGAGCTGGCCCGGCTGGGCGAGCTGCCCGCGGGCAACCCGGTCGTGCAGGAGTCGCTGGCGGTGGTCGACTCAGCCCTGGAGAGCCAGACCGCCTCCGGCCCGGGCTGGCACCGCTACGGGGTCAAGGCGGGCCTGCTCGGCCAGGCGCCGGGCAGTACCGACGGCTACGGCGACTGCTACGTCCCCGACCCGACGAGCTGCTCCCCGACCGGGGCGCCCTGGTTCCCCACCGCCACCGGGTCCGGTCATCCGTGGCCGCTGCTCGACGGCGAGCGGGCCGAGCAGGACCTGCAGAGCGGGGACGTCACCGCGGCCACCAGCCTGGCGGTGGCCACGCAGCAGATGTCCTCGGGTCTCGGACTCGTGCCCGAACAGGCCTGGGAGGACCCGGATGTGCCCGCCTCCCCGTACGGCAGCAACCCGAAGACCGCCTCGATCGGCTTCACCAACGGCAAGGCGGCGGGCTCCGCGTCCCCGCTCATCTGGGCTCAGGCCCAGTACCTGCGGCTGGTGCTCGACCTTGGCGCCGGGCACCTGCTCGACCAGCCCGCCATCACCCGCGCCCGCTACGTCACCAGCGGCCCCCCGGTGACAGCGCCGCTGACCATCAAGGTGACCGCGCCCGGCGCCGTGCCGGTTCCGCCAAGCACGTCGACGGCGGCCCCGGCCGTCACCGAGGATGTCCTGGCCAGCCAGGAACCGGGCCTGATCACCAAGCAGGCGCGGGCCACGGTGACCGGGACAACGGCGCCGGGCGCGGTCGTTGACATCGCGGTCAGCCAGCCGGGCACCGCGGCCAACACGACCGCGGAGATCCAGGTCGTGGCCGGCTCCCGCGGCAGCTTCCGCGCCGTCATCACCACCCCGCCCGGCCAGTCCATCGTCACCGTGTCGGTCACCGCCGGATCGCACGCGACGGGCTGGGCCCAGCAGACCGTGACCGGCAAGAGCGGGTAGCCACGGCAAGCAGCTTGCTGACGATCCCGCGCAAGGCGCCGTCGGCTACCACCGGAACGTGCCGCACCCGGCGCTCGGTCATCATGCGCATGACCTCCTGGGTACCGGCAACAATGGGGACACTGAACTCGGCGGCCGGGACACCATTGCCGGCCGACTATCCGATGACGCGGGCTGGTCAGCTTCTTGCTGCGCGCGGTGACCATCCCAGCGATGCGATCCTGACGGACTCTGCGGAAACTGCGCGCGGCAGGGCGTTGCTGTTTGCGTCCGAGCCTGGCGTGCTCACCGCCCGCCGGGCGCCAGTGCCTGTTCGATGGCTGCTTCGGCGTGCAGCTGTGTTGTCGGGAACACCGGGATAGGGCTGTCCTGCGGCCGGATGAGGAGCTCGATTTCCGTGCAGCCGAGGATCACGCCTTCGGCTCCGGCGTGCTCAAGCCGGCCGATGACTTTCTGATAGGCCTGCCGTGATGCCTCGCGGACCTCACCGAGACAGAGTTCCTCATAGATCACGCGGTGGACTTGTGCCCGGTCTTCAGCCGATGGCACAAGCACAGTCAGGCCATGGCTTGCCAGCCGGTCCCGGTAGAAGTCCTGCTCCATCGTGAACGCGGTGCCGAGCAGTCCCACTGTTGACAGCTGCGCGCGCTGCACGGCGGCAGCGGTCGTGTCAGCCAGGTGCAGGAGCGGGATCGAGACGGCATCCTGGATCTGCCCGGCGACCTTGTGCATGGTGTTCGTGCACAGCAGCAGCAGCTCGGCGCCGGCGGCCTCGGCCGACTTGGCTGCTTCGGCGAGCAATTCGCCCGCCTGCTCCCATTGGCCGGTGACTTGGAGCTGCTCGATCTCAGCAAAGTCCACAGACACAAGAACAAGCCGCGCGGAATGCAGCCCGCCAAGCCGCTCACGGGCCAGTTCATTGACCAGCCGGTAGTACTGTGCGCTGGATTCCCAGCTCATCCCACCCAGCATCCCGATCACCCGCATACGCGGCGAATCACCAGAAGCACTCATGGCGTGCTCTCTTCCCGGGCATCACCGGATACCCGGATGGCATCCCTGCATGGCCTTGCAGTTAGTGGTGCTCCGGCCGCGATCCTACCTGTCGGGCTGATCCCGGGCTCGTGGGGACGAAGCCGGCGAGGTAAGTGTTCCAAAATAGATCGAGTTGGGGGCGTGTTGCGGCCGGTGTTGTGCTAGGTGTGCCGGCGTCTGCGCACTGGTGGGGGGTCTGGGATGGTGATGCCGAGGGTGGCGGCGTAGTCGCGCAGGTCGCCGGGGGTGCGGACACGGGCGGGCCGGGTGCGATGGCGGGGTGGCCCGGGGTGAGCAGGGTGGTGATGCGGCGGGTGGCTTCGCTGATGGTGCTGGGGTCGGCGCCGAGCAGCGCGGCGATGTGGGTGCTGGGCATGGCGAGCCGGTGGTGGCAGATGGCGGCGAGGAGCTGGGTGCGGAGAGAGAGCCAGTCCGGGCCTTTCTTGCCGGTGGCGGCGCGCCGGGGGTGGCGGCGGTCCAGGTGCAGGCGCTGCTCGCGGGCGGCGGCGTAGGGGAGTTCGAGGCTGGCGGCCAGGCCGTCGAGCCCGGTGCGGGGCAGGCCGGTC
>JBAPYC010000902.1:0-4488 GCA_049284535.1 Streptosporangiaceae bacterium | reverse complement strand
GGGCGGTCGTGGTGCCGCTGGCCGCTGGCGCGGCGCTGATCGCCGGTTACGTCGCCTGGGCCGCGCGGCACGACCAGCCCGCCCTGGACCTGTCGCTGGCCCGGCGGCCGGTGGCGGCCCTGTCCATGGGCCTGTGCGCGCTGGCGTCGGTGGTGACCTGGGGCGCGTTGTTCCTGCTGCCGGTGTTCGTCCAGTCGGCGCAGGGCCGCAGCCCGCTGGCAACGGGACTGGCCCTGCTGCCGCAGGGCCTGATCACGGGCCTGTCCACCGCGCTGGCGCCCCGGCTGCTGACCGGTCTGACCGTGCGCGTCACGGTGCTGTCCGGGTTTGCCCTCCTCGCCCTGGCCAGCCTGGGGCTGCTGCTCATCGGCGCGGCCTCGCCGCTATGGCTGATCGCGGTGATCCTGGCTGGGCGTTCGGTCTCGATCGGCCTGGTCATCAACCCGCTCCTGCAGGCGCTGGTCGCGCCGTTGCGCCCGGACCAGCTCGGCGACGCAAACACGCTGTTCAATACGTGGCAGCGAATCGCAGGCTCGTTCGGTATCGGCCTGACCGCCGCCCTCTACGCCGCGCAGGCCCAGGCGCACGGGCCCGTCGCCGCCCTGCACTCGGCCGCCCTGGTGCTGACCGCCGTCGCGGTGGCCGGCGCGTTGGGGGCCCTCGCACTGCCCGCCGTCCGCAACACGGTCCTGGCGGGGCTAGCCGGCCGGAAGGGCGAAGCCCCGGATCATGCTGGAGAAGGTGGCGCCGACCGCGTCCCGGGTCGCCACCGGGTCGGCTGAGCTCGCGATGAGCAGCCCTGCCCTGGTCATCGCGCCGAACAAGAGCCGGGCCAGCATCGGCGGATCCTCGATCGCGAACGTGCCGGAGGCGTTGGCCGCCTCCAGGAGCGCGACCGTGGCGTCCAGCGCGTATCGCTCGTCCAGTTCCACGAACCGGGCCAGCCCCAGCACGGCGGGGCCGTCGGTGATGATGATCCGCTGCACCTCGGGCTCCAGGGCCTGATCCAGGAAGACGCCGAACCCGGCCGCCATCTGCGCGAGGGGCCCGTCGGCCGCGGCCGCCGCCTCGGCCGTGGCGCCCAGCATGTCCGCGTGCACCTGCTCGAAGACCGCTTCGAACACCGCGGCCTTGTTCGGGAAGTGGTGGTAAAGCGCGCCCGTCGTCACCCGGGCCGCCCGCGCGAGGTCGTCCACCGAGGTGGCGGCGAAGCCCTTGCTCCCGAACAGCTGCCGGCCCGCGCCGACCAGCGCCGCGCGGGTCTGCGCTACCTGCTCGGCACGCAGCGACGCGGGCGGGTCATCCCTGGTTTCTGTCACCGGTCTGTCAGCCATCCCTCGTTGCCTAGCCATTGCTCGTCTACCACTGCTCATCTGGCCCACTGCTCGTCTGGCCCACTGCTCGTCTGGCCACTGCTTGTGGAGCCAGCTGCTTGGAGCCCGTCCGCCTCTTGTCTAGCCCACGCTAATCGCTTGCGCACAACGGCGCGCGGTGACATAGTGACGTTATCTTCAAAAGCGATGTTATCCAACGGAGGGACAAAATGTCTGACGTCATCGCAGCGATACGTGCCGACCGGGATGCGCTGGTCGGCATCGGCCAGGGCCTGAGCCCGCAGCAGTGGCAGGCGGCCTCGGGTTGCCCGGGCTGGAGCGTCCAGGACGTGGTCTCGCACCTGGCCTCCCTGTTCTGGGCCGTGGTGGACCCGGCAAAGCTGCCGGACGCGAGCGGCCAGCCCTTCGAGCAGGTGCAGGAGGTAGTAGTCCGGTCCCGGCGGGACCTGACCCCGGAGGCCGTGCTGGCCGACTACGAGCAGGTCAGCACCAACGCGCTGGAGCTCCTGGCCGGCCTGGCCGGCCTCGACATGGAGATCCCGATGGGCGACGCGGGCACCTATCCGGCTGCGGTCATTCCCGACGCCTTCGCCTTCGATCACTACGTCCACATCCGGGCGGACCTGTTCGGGCCGCGCGGCCCGCTGGACGGGACGCCGCCGCCCTCAGACGAGCCGCGGGTGGCGGCCGCGCTCGACTGGATCGAGGCGGCCCTGCCGCAGCAGAACCCGGCGGCCGCCGACCAGGCCATGCTGGAGTTCGTGCTGACCGGCCCGGCCGCGCGGACGATCGGGTTCGGCTCGGGCGCGACCAAGGCCACCGTCACCTCGGACACGCCCGCCTTCGTCCGCTGGGTGACCCAGCGCGGCGGCTGGCCCGAGCTCGGCGTCCAGGCCAGTGGCGACGCCCCGGCCCTGGCGGTGGCCCGGCAGCTGCGGGTCTTCTGAGCCCGATGGCGGCGCTAACACGTAACGGGGGCTAGCGCCGCCAGGCCTCAGGGCACGTCCTGCTCAGAGCGCTGCCCTGTTTTAGGGCACCAGCTGCTCTACGGCACAGGCTGCCTCAGGACACGGGCTGCTTCCCGGGGCCCAGCAACCCGGTGCGGTAGGCCAGCGCCACGGCTTCGGCTCGCCCGCGTACCCCGAGCTTGCGGTAGACGCTCGTGCTGTGATGCATAACCGTCTTCGGGCTCAGGTACAGGACGGTGGCGATCTGGGCGTTGGTCTGCCCGCTGGCGATCGCGGCCAGCACCTCCAGCTCACGGTCCGTCAGGTCCGGATTCGAGGCCGGGCCACGGCGCCTGGCCTTCCGCCCGGCCAGCGCCGCGGTCTCGGCCAGCGCCGCGGTCTCGGTCCCGGTCTCGGCTAGCGCCGCGGTCTCAGGCAGCGTCCCGGTCTCAGGTAGCGTCCCGGCGGCCGGCCGGTTCCCGCCCGGCGTCTCGGCCGCCAGCCCAGTCCCGGTCGGCGTCTGGGCCGCCGCCAGTGCCCCGGTCACGGCGCGTGCCTGGTTCCGGACCGCCGCCCAGTCCCCGGCTGGTATCCCGGTGGGCTCGGCGCCCCCGGGATCCAGCGCCGAGCGGGCCTTGCCGGCCAGTTTCCGGTACTGGTCGTAGTGGCCGGGCGGCAGGCTGGCCCGGACTCTCGGCAGGTAGGGCTGCATCGCGTCGTCCAGGCGCACGGCCTCAGGGAACCGCCGCTCGGCGACCAGCAGGACGATGGTCGCTACCACGCAGTACGCCTCGCCGTGCCAGTAGCCGATCCGGACTGCGGTGTCGATCCCGTCGGCCAGCCAGCGTGCGGAACCGGGGACGTCGGTGCGGGACGTCAGCGCGCCCAGGCTGGCCATGGTGCTGGCCACGCCGCGCAGGTCGCCGGCCGCCTCGTGGGCGCCCAGGTTGGCCAGCAGGGCCAGCCGTGTTCCTTCCGCGCCGAGCTCGGCGGCGCGTTCGTGCGCGATGATCTGCTCGGCCCGGGCGACGATCCGGTCGTATCCGATGGCCCGGGCGGCCGCGATGGTCTCCTGCGCGTAGCGGACGGCGAGGTCGGGCTGGACGTGCCGCTGCGCGGACAGGGCCCGGCGCTGCAGGAAGATGCAGCGCCAGTAGGGTAGGTCCGCCCGGGTGGCCCGCTCCAGCCCTGCCACGGTCAGCTCGTCGGCCGCGTCCAGTTCCCCGCGCATGGTCAGCCCATAGGCCAGGTGCTCGGTGGCCCGCAGCCAGTCAACGACATGCTCGGGATCCGCGGCCAGCAGGTTTCTCGCGGCCGTCAGCTGCTCCAGGTCGAGCTCGCCTTCGTCGATGGCCAGCCGGGCCGACCAGACCGTGACCGCGGCCCGGCCTCGCGAGCTGAGCGCCGGATCGTCCTGGTCCAGGTCACGGAAGACCGCGAACCAGCCCCGGCCTTCGGCCATCGGGCCCCGGTTGGCCCAGAACGGGCCGAGGGCCTCGGCCAGCCGGACACCGCGGGGCGCGTCCGTTCGCTCCTGCAGCAGGTGCAGGGCGGTACGCAGGTTCGGCAGCTCGTGGTCGATGCGCTCGAGCCAGCGGCGTTCGTCTGGTGAGTCGGCGCCGGCGATGGCGCGTCCGGCGAACTCCATGCTCCAGTCCAGCAGGCTGTCCTGGGCCGCGCCCAGCTCACCCACGGCCCGCAGCTGCTCAGCCGCGAACTCCCGGATCGTGTCGAGCAGCCGGAACCGGGGGGCATCGGCTGGCCCACCGGCCGGCTCGGCCAGGTGCCAGTCCACCAGGTCCGCCAGCTGGTCGAAGACGTCGGCCGCCATCGTCTGGCGGTCCTGAGCTCCCGGATCCGCGCCGGCGAACGCGGCACCCTCCAGGTCGAAGGAGCCGCCGAAGATGCCGAGCCGGCGCAGCAGGCGGCGGCCCGGCTCGCCTAGCAGCTGATAGCTCCAGGCGATGGTGGCGTGCATGTCCCGGTGCCGTCCCGCGGCGCTGCCACCCGACAGCATGCGCAGCCTGCTCTGGCCGCCGGACTGCAACGCGGCGAGCAGGGCCGCCGGAGTGAACATGGTGGTCCGGACGGCCGCCAGCGCGATGGCCAGCGGGGAGCCCTCGAGCAGCTCGCACACGGCCGCCACCGTGGCGTCGTCGTCCGCACGCAGGCCGCCGACCGCGTGGGCGCGCTCGCGGAACATGGCC
>JBAPYC010000901.1:0-5319 GCA_049284535.1 Streptosporangiaceae bacterium | reverse complement strand
CCCGCGGCCAGCGCCCGGCCCGCGAAGTCCAGCTCGCCGATGGCCTCCCAGAGCAGGTCCGCGGCCGCCGCCACCGCGGTCTCCTGCCCGGCCAGCAGGCCGCGAAGCGCGGCGACCGCGCCGGCGGTACGGACCTGCAGTGCCTCCGGAGCCGCGATCAGCTCCCACACCGCCGGGATGGCCCGGGCCACGAAGGCCGGCGCGAAGTTGAAGAACGACGCGGTGACCACGGCCGCGTTCGCGTTACCCAGCGGCGCCGCCCGCCCGGCAAAGTAGCCGCGCCAGAACCCGCGCAAGCCCGCCTGCTCAAAGGCCGAACGGGCCTGCGGTGCGAAGTAGGTCACCGCGTGAACGGGCTCAAACAGCGTCCACATCGACCGTGCCGTTGCTGCCGCGTCAGCCACCAGCGCTCCTCTGCTCGATCCTCCGGGCGATCCCCCCGGCAGGATATCGCCCGCCCTGGTTGTGGCGATGTGGTCGCGTTCTTGCCCGCAGGCCGGGTAGAGGTTGTTTATGCACACCGACCCGGTGGAAGCCGGCCTGACCTCCGGTGAGGGCGAATCCCCAGGCCAGGAGCACAGCCAGACGCCCCAGGGCTCAACGCCGCAGGGCCTGACGCCGCAGGGCCAGAAGCCACCGGGCCTCACGCCGCAGGGCCCAAGGCGGCCGGGGTGGTGGCGGCGCTGGCGCACCTGGCTCCCCTTCGTGATCAAGCCGCTGCGCCGCGGCGTTGTCCTGATCCTCGTGGCGCTGGTCATCGAGTACCTTGTCGTGCCCGAGCTGGTCGGCGCGAGCAAGGATCTTGGTCTGCTCGGCCGGGTGGACGCGTTCTGGCTGGCCGCCGGGCTGATCCTCGAGGCCCTGTCGCTGTTCTGCTACGGCCTGCTGACCCAGGCCCTGCTCCCGCCGGGCAGCCATAACCCCGGCCTGTCCCGGCTGTTCCGCATCGACCTGGCCGCCGCCGCGGTCGCGCACGTCATCCCGGCCGGCACGCTGGGCAGCGCCGGCATCGGCTACAAGCTGTTCACCGCCGAGGGCATCAAGGGCAACGACGCGGGCGTGATGATGGCGACCAAGGGCCTGGGCTCGACGGTCACGCTGAACATCCTGCTCTGGCTGTCCCTGGTCATCTCGATCCCGCTGGCGGGCTTCCACCCGATCTACGTGACCGTGGCCATCATCGGCGCGTTGCTTCTGCTCGCCGCGGGCGCCCTGATCCTCGGGATCACCCGTGGCGCCGAGCGAGCCTCCCGCATCCTGCACGTCGTCGGCGACAAGATCCCTGGCCTGTCCGGCGACAAGCTGGAAAAGGCCATGCTCGACACGGCGACCTCGCTGGTCGCCACCGGCCGTGACCGGCGCACCCTGGTCTGGTCGGTGACCTGGGCCTCGCTCAACTGGATCCTGGACGCCGCCTCGCTATGGTGCTTCGTGGCCGCGTTCGGCAAGTTCGTCAACCCGATCGAGCTGTTCGCGGCCTACGGCATCGCCAACGTGGCCGGCGCGCTGCCGATCACCCCGGGCGGCCTGGGCGTCGTCGACTCACTGGCCCCGCTGCTGCTGATCAGCTTCGGCGTGCCCCGGGGCGTGGCCACCCTCGGCGTGCTGGGCTGGCGGCTGGTCAACTTCTGGCTGCCCATCCCGGCCGGCGCCGCCGCCTACATCTCACTCAAGGTGCCGCGCGGGGCCGGCCTGAAGGCCATGCGCGCGGCCGTGTCCACGATGGTGACGCACTCAAGCCAGCATGAAGACGAGGGCCAGCACGAAGACGAGGCCCAGCAGGAACACGAGGGCCAGCAGGAACGCGAGCGCGACTAGCCGCAGGTCAGCTTCGGGTTGCCGCCAAGGTAGTTGAGCGGCCCGGCGATGATCGTCACCGCGATCGTGCCCACTCCGTCGCAATTCAGCGACGAGGATGCGAAATAGTGCCGCTGGGTGGCGGCCAGGACGCCGATGACGAGCCAGAAGAACACGATGACCCAGAACAGCCGCATGCAAAAAGTCATATCAGGCCGAACGGGCTGCGTTAAGCCTCATCCGTCACGATCAGCTAAAGCGGGCGGCCCGCCCTCCCCAGGTGCTCCGGCACGTGAAATTCCCTAAGATTCGTTCATGTCCCCACCCATCCGATGGGCTGCCCGTTCCGAAGGAACGATATGAACCCGGGCGATCCGGACGCGTCCCGGTTCAGCGCGGCCGCCGCCGATAGGAGGGGAGAGCGGGATCTTGATGACCTGCTTGTCCACGTGGCCCGCGGGGACCAGGACGCGTTCGAATCGGTATACGACCGGCTGGCCGGACCGGTGTACGGCGTAATCCGCCGGGTTCTGCGTGATCCGTCGCAGTCCGAGGAGGTGACCCAGGAAGTCCTCCTCGAGGTGTGGCGGAACGCCACGCGGTTTGACCCGGCCGTGGGTGGCGCGGCGACGTGGGTGATGACCATCGCCCACCGCCGCGCCATCGACCGCGTGCGGTCGGCCACGGCGGCCGCCGACCGGGAGCAGAAGGTCGCCGACGTTCACACCCCCCACGATGAGGTTGCCGAGGCAGTGGAAGCGAGCCTGGACCGCGAGCGGGTCCGGCGCTGCCTGGACGCGCTCACCGAGGTGCAGCGCGAGTCGATCACGCTGGCCTATTACGGCGGGTACAGCTACCGTCAGGTCGCCGAACAGCTCACGGTCACCCTGGGCGCGATCAAGACCAGGATCCGCGACGGGCTCATCCGGATGCGCGACTGCCTGGGGGTGAGCTGAGTGCGGCTGTTCCGGCGCAGCCCGCACGCGCTGGCCGGCGCCTATGCCCTCGACGCGATCGAGAACCCGGCCGAACGCGACCGGTTCGCCCGCCACCTCGAACGCTGCCAGTCCTGCGCCGCCGAGGTGCGCGGGTTCCGCGAAGTGGCCACGGCGATGGCCTTCGCCGCCACCACCGAGCCGCCGCCCCAGCTGCGGCCCCGGGTGCTCGAGGCCGCAGCCCATACTCCTCAGCTTCCGCGCGAGGCCAGGACACACGCCCGGCACCGCGGTGCCCCGGCCGCCCGGACCCGGGCGCCCCGGACCTGGACCCCGTGGATGCCATGGCTGTCCGGGGCGGTAGCGACGGCGGCGATCGCGGTCGCGGTCTTCTTCGGCTTCGCCCAGGCTCACACCCAGGATCAGCTCAACCAGGCCCGGGCGGTGAATCAGGCCATCTCGCTGGTCCTGTCGGCGCCGCAGGCCCGGCTGGTCAGCCACCAGACGTCCGCGGGCGGCACGGCCACCGTGGTGCTGGACGCGTCCCGGCATGAGCTGGCCGTGATTACCAGCGGGCTGCCCGCGCTGCCGCCCGGCAAGGTGTACCAGCTCTGGCTGATCGGCAGCACGAAGACCACCTCCGCGGGCCTGCTGCCGCCCGCCCAGGCGGGCCGCACCGCCCCGGTGCTGGCCTCCGGCGTGGTCCAGGGCGACAAGCTCGGCCTGACCGTGGAGCCCGCCCCCGGCAGCGCCCAGCCGACCACCACGCCCATCCTCGCGCTGCCGCTGCCAATCTGAGTCTCCCGGCCTGGGCTCTCGCGGTCTGGGGCGCTGCCAGTCCTAGCTCGCCCGGTCTGGGGGCCAGTCGCAGCTGGTGACCTGCCCGCCGGTGATGGTGACGGTGGCCGCCGGGCGGTGCCCGTCCCGCCAGATGGTGTACGGTCCCTCGGCCAGGTCCGGGTACACGGCCGCGTACCGGGTGACCTCACCCATGTGGCGGGCCCGGACCTGGGAATGCGTGCGCGGGGCACCCGGATGGCCGTCCTGGCTGATCTCGATTTCGTGGCCATCCAGGCCGGACGGCGTGTACAGGACCAGGGCGCCGATGCCGGCGCCCAGCTCCATGACCACCGTGCCCGGCCCGGACGGCCCCGCCGGTACCTCGCTCATGGGGTGTAGAACCCGCTGTACGGGGTCCCGAGGTACGGGAACTGGTTCAGGTAGCCGGCGCTGACGCTGCGCGGGGTGAGCCCGTCGGTGACCTCCGACGCGGCCTTGTCCGGCTTGTAAGAGGGGACCACCAGCGCGTAGGTGGCCCCGGCCAGGGCCCGCAGTTCGATCGTCACCACGTCGTCCCACACCCGGCGGCCGTTCGGGAACCCGGCCAGGTCGTTGCCGAGCAGGCCGTAGATGCTGGCCTTGTCCACCGGCGTGGGCGCGATGCTGGTGTTGAGCCGCAGCATGTCGGCCGGAACCGGCGATGTCGAGGTCCCGATCCTGTTGGTGAACCCGGGGATGATGCCGGACGGGATGCCGGTGAGCAGGATCGCCTCGATGTCGGCCCGCGCCGCGTTCGAGTTGACCAGGGCCTGCAGGTGGGGGAACACGTGCGGGTAGAGCTGGGGGAGCAGGGCGGCCAGGCCGGGCTGAGCGAAGTAGCTGACATAGGCGCTGTCGCCCGACGGGGCCTGGGTGTTCCAGATGTCCTTCTTCCCCATGGGGATCAGGACCTCGTTGACCAGCGGGTTGCCGAGCCGCGACACCTGGCGCAGCATTCCGCTGGTCACGGTCTGGCCGGTGTCCTCGTCCCAGACCTCGGCCTGCGGGCGGCTGGCCGTGGTCCACACGCCGATGGTCGGGTGGCTGCTGCCGGTGATCAGGGTCGTGATCGGCACCTGGATCGCAAGCGAGTGCACGTTGTGATGGTTAACCGCGTTGACGCCGTGGGCCGGGCGGTGGAAGACGTTCAGCCCGTACTGGGCGTGCAGCTCCTCGAACGGCCGCAGGTCGCCCAGGTCGAAGATCGAGCCCAGGTCGACGTAGAAGCCGTCGGCCCGCTGCCCGGCGAACACTTTCACCCCGCTGCCGAGGTCGTGCACGGCGGCGGCGGCCAGGGCGGGGTAGCTCGGCGTGGACAGCGGCCCGATGTTGCACGGCGGGCAGGACAGGGTTTTGTGCAGGGTGCTGGAGGAGTTGCCCCGGACCAGGGTCAGCTCGTACGTCTGCTTGCGGTTCCAGGCCGGACTGCTCAGCGACGTGATCGGGGCCGTGTTGTACAGGAAGGTGCCCGGGTTGACGACCGTGGTGGTGAAGCTGAACTGGAACGAGATGTCGGCCTTGCCGTCGCCGTTGTTGTCGACGTGGATCTCATAGAGCACGTCGTCGCCGAACTCATAAAAGTTCGGGCCGCCCGCCGGGCTCTGCAGCGGGATGTAGTTGGCGATCAGCGTGACGGTGCTGGGATCGTCGGGGCTCACGAACGCATAGACGTCAGTGCTGTCGGCCACCGGATCCTTGGAGATTTCCGGCGCCTCGCGGTGCGAAGACATTCAATTACCTCACAAGTCTGGTTTGCGCGGAATCAGGA
>JBAPYC010000900.1:0-9266 GCA_049284535.1 Streptosporangiaceae bacterium | reverse complement strand
CACCAGGTGCGTGGCGGTATGCGACCGGGACAGCGCCCGGCGCCGCTCGATGTCGATGTGCGCGAACGCGGGCGCGCCCACAGTGATCTCACCCCAGGTCACCTGGCCGCGATGCACGACCAGGCCGGGCAGCGGGGTCTGCACGTCGCGGACGGCGAACTCACCGCCATCCACCGTGATCGTGCCCGAGTCGGCGAGCTGGCCGCCGCCTTCGGCGTAGAACGGGGTCCGGTCAAGTACCAGGTCGACCTCGGTGCCCGGGCCGACCGAGTTCACCGGCACGCCGCCGACCAGCAGGCCCAGGATGCTGGCCTCGCCGGAAATCTGGTCATAGCCAGTGAAGGTCACCGCACCCGAACGATCCAGCAGCTCGGCGAACGCGCTGATGTCGGTATTACCGGTCTTCTTCTCGGCCGCGTCCCGCTTGGCCCGCTCGCGCTGCTCGGTCATCAGCCGCCGGAACCCGTCTTCGTCGACGGTCAGGCCCTGCTCGGACGCCATCTCCAGGGTCAGGTCGATCGGGAAGCCGTAGGTGTCGTGCAGCTGGAACGCCTGCGAACCGGACAGCGCGCTCGAACCCCGGCGCCGGTTCTCCTCCACCGACGCGTCGAAGATCGCGGTGCCGGTGCGCAGCGTGCTGCTGAACGCCGTCTCCTCTGCGTCCAGCACGGTGTGGATGTTGGCCGCGTCCCGGGTCAGCTCGGGGTAGAGCCCGCTCATCGCCTCGATCGCGGTCGAGGTGAGCTCGTGGATGAAGTGCTCGCCGCCGCCGTGCTGGGCGCCGCCGCCGCGCTGGCTGCCGGCCAGCAGCCGCAGGTTCCTGATGCTCCGGCGGACGATGCGCCGCAGCACGTAGCCGCGGCCCTCGTTGCCGGGCAGCACGCCGTCCTCGATCAGCATGACCGCGCTGCGCACGTGGTCGGCGATGATCCGCAGGGCCACGTCGGCACGGTGGTCACGGCCGTAGCTCTGCTCGGTGAGTTCGGCGGCCCGGTCGAGGATCTTCCAGGTGGTGTCGATCTCGTAGAGGTTGTCGACACCCTGCAGGATGGACGCCATCCGCTCCAGGCCCATCCCGGTGTCCACGTTCTTGGACGGCAGCGGGCCCTCGATGTCGAAATCGTCCTTGGCCCGGACCTTGCTCAGCTGATCCTGCATGAACACCAGGTTCCAGACTTCCAGGAACCGGTCCTCGTCGGCCTCGGGGCCGCCATCGCGGCCGTACTCCGGCCCGCGGTCGTAGTAGATCTCCGAGCACGGACCGCCTGGGCCGGGCACGCCCATATGCCAGTAGTTGTCGGCCAGGCCACGGGGCTGGATCCGGCTCTCCGGCAGGCCGATCTCGTCCCGCCAGATCGCGTAGGCCTCGTCATCGCCGTGCAGCACGGTGGCCCACAGCTTGTCCTCCGGGAAGGCGAAGCCGCCGTCCGCCTCGGACTTGGTCAGCAGGTCCCAGGCGTACCTGATCGCGCCCTGCTTGAAGTAGTCGCCGAAGGACCAGTTGCCCAGCATCTGGAAGAACGTGGCGTGCCGGGTGGTCTTGCCCACCTCTTCGATGTCCAGCGTGCGCACGCACTTCTGCACATCCGCCACCCGCTTGTACGGCGGCGTGCGCTGGCCGAGCAGGTACGGCTTGAACGGCTGCATGCCCGCGATGACGAAGAGCACCGTCGGGTCATCGGCGACCAGGGGGGCCGAGGGCACGATGGTGTGCCCTTGCTGCTCGAAGTACGCAAGGAAGCGGCGGGCGATCTCTGCCGACTCCATCAGTGGCCATCCTCGGTTCTAGCGTCGTGGTTGTGCGCGAGTTCGCGGTTAGCGGCTCGCGTGCGGCTGGCTGCACGCGAGCGGCTGGCTGCGCGCGTGCGGTCTTCTGAGCGGGTCGTGCGGTCTTCTGAGAGGGTAGAGCCTGAGGGCTCGGTATGCGCAAGCCGATAAATCTCCATGCCCTCCCGGACGTCCCGGCTGAAGCGGTACGCCCCCCGGGCCGCCCGCAGCGTCTGCCGGCTGGTACCGCGGACGGTGATAAGCGGCGGCCGGGGCGGATTCCGCCTGGCCGCAACGCTCCGCCCGCCCGTGCCGGTCCCCCCGCCCGTGCCAGTCCGCCCGGCGGTGCTGGTTAGCCCGGCAGTGCTGGTTAGCCCGGCCGTGCTGGTCAGCGCGGTTGTGGGAGAAAGGGTGGCAGACACGCGGCGGCCGACGGCGGAGACACGCCGGTAGGCGATGATGCCGGTCACGGCTCCAGTGGTGAGCCAGAATCCCCTGCGTATCATCTCGCGTCCCTCCCCCGGCCAGCGCCGACGGGGCGCCGGGCTTCGCCCGCACCCTGGGTTCCCGCGCCCTGAGTTCCAGTGTCTTTGGCTCCGGCGCCCTTGGCACTGCTGGCCTTGGCACTGGTGCCTTTGGTGCTGGCGGCCTTGGCACTGGCGCCTTTGGTGCTGGCGGTACCGGCGGCACTGGCAGCGGCGGCGGCCAGCTCGGTGCGCCGCACCACCCGGCCGGGGACCGTGCGGCGCCCGGATCGGCGCAGGCTGACCGCATGCCGGATCCCGTAGGCGACCGCGCCGACCCGGCCGACCGGTCCGCTGGCGATCGCGCGGACTCCGCCGGTCAAAGCGCTGACCTGCCCAGCCAGCTCGCTCATCTCGTCACCCAGCTCGGTCATGCTCGCCGTGACCGACGCGCTGTGGTCGAGCTGGCGGTCCGCCCGGTTCACCGCGGCCTGGGCGCCGTCGACCGCGGCCTGGGCCCGGTCCAGCAGTACGCCGCCGCGCTCGCGCATGTCGGCCATCAGCCTGCTGCCCTCGGACAGGAACCGGCCCAGCCGGAACAGCACGAACACGCCCACGCAGGCCAGCACCGCAAAGGCCACGGCGGCGATCAGCGCGGCGAGCTCGGCCGCGTTCATGCCGGATCCGTCCGTGTCATGCCTGCTCCTTGTCTGGGCTTTGCTTGTCTGGGCTCTGCTTGTCTGGAGCTTTCCGCTGGTCCGCCTTCGCCAGGATGGCCCTAATCCGCTCGGCGCGCTCGGCGACGCGAGCCTCCAGGCCATGCCCTGACGGTTCGTAGTAACGGCGGCCCGCCACCGAATCCGGCGCATAGCGCTGCGGGACGATGCCGTCGTCGAAATCGTGCGGGTACAAGTAGCCTTCGCCGTGGCCGACCTTGCCCGCCCCAGGATAGTGCGCGTCGCGCAGATGCGCGGGCACCGCGCCAACCAGGCCGGCCCGGATATCGGCGTCGGCGGCCCCAATGGCCTTGATCACCGCGTTGGATTTGGGCGCCATGGCGATGTGGATTACCGCCTGGGCCAGGTTGATCCGCGCCTCGGGCAGGCCGACGAACTCCACTGCCTGGGCCGCGGCGATCGCCGTCTGCAGGGCGGTCGGATCGGCCATACCGACGTCCTCGCTGGCGTGCACGATCAGCCGCCGGGCGATGAACCGCGGGTCCTCCCCGGCCGCGATCATCCGGGCTAGGTAGTGCAGGGCCGCGTCCACGTCGCTGCCCCGCATCGACTTGATGAACGCGCTGATCACGTCGTAGTGCTGGTCGCCGTCGCGGTCGTAGCGGACGGCAGCGCGGTCCACGGCACGCTCCAGCGCCTGCATGTCGATCCGGCCGCCCCTGGGCAGGCCGAGAGCGGCCGCCTCGAGGTAGGTGAGAGCGCGCCGGGCGTCACCGCCGGCCAGCCGGATCAGATGGTCGGCCGCGTCGTCGTCGAGAGAGATGGTGCCGCCCAGGCCGCGGGGCTCAGGCTCGGCCAGCGCGCGGGCGATGACCTCCCGTACGTCCTCGTCGGACAGCGGCTGCAGGGTGAGCAGCAGCGATCGCGACAGCAGCGGGGACACCACCGAGAAGAATGGGTTCTCGGTGGTCGCGCCGATGAACGACACCCAGCGGTTCTCCACCGCTGGCAGCAGCGCGTCCTGCTGGGTCTTGGAGAACCGGTGCACCTCGTCGACGAACAGCACGGTCTGCGCCCCGCTCATGCCCAGGGCGCGCCGGGCGGCGTCGACCGCGGCGCGTACGTCCTTGACCCCGGCGCTGACCGCGGAGATCTCCACGAAGCGCCGTTTGGTCACCTGGCTGACCACGTAGGCCAGCGTGGTCTTTCCCGTTCCCGGCGGTCCCCACAGCAGCAGGGACATCGGGGCGTCATTGTCGATCAGCTTGCGGAACGGGGTGCCCGCGCCGGTCAGGTGGCGCTGTCCGATCACCTCGTCCAGGCTGCGCGGGCGCATCCGCACCGCAAGCGGCGCGGCCGCGCTGGCTGCCGTCGCTTCCGCGTCGTCGAACAGGCTCTCGGACTGGCCCGTATCTGCTCTGGCCATCCTCCGACCCTATCCCGGCCCACCGACCTCGTTATCCACAAATAGCTGCCCCGGACATAGTTATCCACAGGCGCGAAATCGTGGCTGCCATCCGCTGGTTCCAGCCGTCAGCATGAGCCCATGCCAAAGGATTCCCCCTCCCAGTCCCGCGAACTGCTCGCGCGGCAGGCCGGTGCTGTCGCCTGTAGTCAGAGCGCAGAAGCAGACATCGATCCGCGTGCAATGCGCAACAAGCGAGGAAGTGGCCGGTGGCAACGGCTGCATCGTGGTGTTTACGCGACTTTCT
Source organism: Streptosporangiaceae bacterium (assembly GCA_049284535.1). Taxonomy (GTDB): domain Bacteria; phylum Actinomycetota; class Actinomycetes; order Streptosporangiales; family Streptosporangiaceae; genus Palsa-504. The sequence continues at coordinate 4,646 of JBAPYC010000900.1, read as the reverse complement.
CCGGAGATCCGTCCCGGGAGACAGCGCTCTGGGCGGCGTTGCTCCGGGCCGGTCCCGGCGCCGTACTCAGCCACCAGACGGCGGCCGAGCGGCATGGCCTGCTAGACGAGCCGAGCAAGACGATCGCTATCACGGTGCCGGCATCTCGCCATCCCGGGCAAAAGAAGATCCCCGGCGTGGTCATCTACCGGTCGGACGCTATCTTGCGGACAAAGCATCCCGCCATGCTCCCGCCGTGTACCCGGGTCGAGGACACGGTGCTTGACCTCATTCAGGTGGCGGCGAAGCTAGATGACGCGTACTGCTGGATCTCTCGCGCCATCGGACGGCGGCGCACTACCGCGGAGCGGATTCGCCTGGCCATGGCCGCCCGCAAGAAGATGCGCTGGCGCAAGGAAATCATGCTGGTCCTCGGCGACGCCGACGAGGGCGTGCTGTCAGTTCTGGAATACCGGTACGTGCATCGCGTGGAACGTCCCCATGGCCTGCCTGCCGCTCGCCGCCAGGCCCGGATCCACCGACGCACTGGCAACACGTATCTCGACAACCTCTACGAGGAGTATGGGGTGTGCGCGGAGCTCGACGGCACCGCTGCGCATCCCGCTGACGAGATATGGCGCGACAAACACCGCGACAACGAAAACATGGCCCGCGGCATCGACACGCTCCGGTTCAGCTGGTCTGACGTGAGCGATCGCAGCTGCGAGACTGCGGCGACCGTCGCTGCAGTACTCCGCCATCATGGCTGGCCCGGCTCTGCCCACCCGTGCTCCCGCCCCGGGTGTGCGGTTTCATGATCATGGCCAGTTTCGACCGTTATTTGGGCGCTTCTGGCCATGATCATGAAACGTCCCGGGCCGGGAGGGCGCGGAACGGCGTGTGCGGACCCCGAATGTCGGTGGGGTGCCCTACGGTGGCGCTGTGGATCAAACAGCGGTAGACCCAACGGCGGTGGAGGAATCTGCAGCGGCGGTTGACACGCTGACCCCGAGCCCGCCCGGGGCCGAGACAGCCGGGGCCGAGACGCCAGCGGCCGAGGCGGAGCGGCCCAAGGGGCCCGCGCTGTCGCCGTCGCGGGCGGGGGACTTCATGACCTGCCCGCTGCTGTACCGGTTCCGGGTTATCGACCGGCTGCCCGAGCCGCCGACCACCGCGACGGCGCGAGGGACGCTGGTGCACGCGGCCCTGGAGCGGCTGTTCGACTTGCCCGCCGCCGAGCGGACCCCGGAGTCGGCCCGGGGCATGCTGATGCCCGAATGGGACCGGCTGACCGCCGACGAGCCGGAGCTGGCGGCGCTGTTCGGCGACGAGGCCGAGCGGGCAACCTGGCTGGAATCGGCCACGGGCATCCTGGACAGGTACTTCACCCTGGAGGACCCGCGCCGGCTCGAGCCGGCCGAGCGCGAGTGGTACGTGGAGACCACGCTGGAGTCCGGGCTGCGGCTGCGCGGGTACATCGACCGGCTGGACGTGGCGCCGACCGGCGAGGTCAGGATCGTGGACTACAAGACCGGCCGCGCGCCGCGGGAGGCCTACGAGGCCAGCGCGCTGTTCCAGATGAAGTTCTACGCGCTGGTGGTCTGGCGGCTGCGCGGCCAGGTGCCCCGGCTGCTGCAGCTGATGTACCTGGCCGAGGGCGAGGTCCTGCGCTACTCCCCCGACGAGGCCGACCTGCTCGCGACCGAGCGCAAGGTGGCCGCGCTGTGGCAGGCCATCGAGCGGGCCCGAGCGGCAGGCGACTGGCGGCCACGGCCGAGCAAGCTGTGCGACTGGTGCAATCACAAGGCGCTGTGCCCGGAGTTCGGCGGCACCCCGCCGCCGTTGCCGCGGGAGGCGCCCGACGGCGAGACGGTGCCGGCGCAGGCGTTCCCGGAGGCCATTCCCGAGCCATCGCTGCCCGAGCCCCCTGTGCCCGAGGCCTCTGTACCCCAGGCCCAGGTGCCCGAGGCCTAGTGCCCCGAACGCGATATTACTTGACATCGGCCGGAGGGGGCCACGACACTGGTCCTGGCGGAGGCAACCGGGAGAACGAGCTATGGCCATCATCGAAGCGCGGGGACTGGCGCGGACGTTCACCAGCCGCAAGCGCACGGTCGAGGCGGTCCGGGGCGTCGACCTGACCGTCGCCGGGGGCGACATCGTCGGTTTCCTCGGGCCGAACGGTGCGGGCAAGACAACCACCTTGCGCATGCTGACCACCCTGCTCAAGCCCACCGCGGGCACTGCCACGGTGGCCGGCGCCGACCTGCTGCGCGAGCCGCTGGAGGTGCGCAAGAAGATCGGCTACGTGCCGCAGGCCATCGGCGAGACGATGGGCGGCACCGATCCGAACTGCCTGGTCAGCGAGGAACTCCTGGACCAGGCGGCGCTCTACCGCATCCCCCGGGACGAGGCGCGCCGGCGCGCGGAGCTGATGACCGGACAGCTTGACCTGGGCGGGCTCGAGCAGCGTCTGGTCAAGACGCTGTCCGGCGGCCAGCGACGGCGGCTGGAGATCGCGCTCGGCCTGCTGCACCGGCCGCCGCTGGTCTTCATGGATGAGCCCACCACCGGTCTGGACCCGCAGAGCCGGAGCAACCTGTGGGAGCACATCGGCAGGCTCCGGTCGGACCTGGGCACCACGGTCTTCCTGACTACGCACTACCTGGAGGAAGCAGACGTGCTGTGCGACCGGGTGTTCGTCATCGACCACGGCGTGATCGTGGCCGATGGCACCCCGGACGAGCTCAAGCGCCGTATCTCCGGGGACCTGGTGACGTTGCGGGTGGCCGGCGAGGAGGGCGCCGCGGCCCGCGAACTGCTCGACCGCCAGCCCATCGTGCGGGAGGTCACCGCGGCCGACGGGACCCTCAGGCTGACCGTGGAGCACGGCGACGCGGCGCTGCCGTCACTGCTCCGGGTGCTCGATGCGGCCGGCATCACGCTGGAGTCGATCAACCTGTCGCGGCCAACGCTGGACGACGTGTTCCTGACCCTGACCGGGCGCTCGCTGCGCGACGACTCCGCCTCGGCGCACGCGCCCGCCGGCGGGCAAGCCGGGGGGCAAGCCGGAGAACCCGCCGCGCAGGCCCAGGCGGCGACGGCCGGCAAGGAGTAATCCGCATGTCCTTCATCCGCGACACGATGCTGGTCTTCCGGCGCCAGGAGCGGCTGGCCCTGCGCCAGCCTGCCTGGGTCATCATCGGGCTGACGCAGCCGATCCTGTACCTGGTGCTGTTCGGCCCGCTGCTGACCAGGCTGCCTGCGTCCACGCTGGGCACGACCGGCAATGCCTACAAGTTCTTCGTACCCGGGCTGCTCATCCAGCTCGGGCTGTTCGGCTCGACGTTCGTGGGTTTCGCCATCATCTCCGACTGGCGCGCCGGGGTCATCGAGAGGTTCCGGGTCACGCCGGTGAGCAGGCTGGCCATCATGACCGGGCGGGTGCTGCGGGACGTGGTCACCCTGGTCGTGCAGGCCGCCGTGCTGGTGCTGGTCGGGGTGGCGTTCGGGCTGCGGGCGCCGGTGGCAGCGGTGTTCATCGGCTTCGGCTTCATCGTCCTGGTCGCGATCGGCCTGGCCTCGGTGTCCTACGCGACCGGCCTGCTGGTCAAGAGCGAGGACTCGTTCGCCCCGCTGATCAACACGATCGTGGTGCCGCTGCTGCTGCTGTCCGGGATCTTCCTGCCGATGACGCTCGGCCCGGGCTGGCTGCAGGGCATCGCCCGGATCAGCCCGTTCCGCTACATCATCGACGCCATGCGCGAGGCCTACCTGGGGCAGTACTTCAATACCATCATGGTCGAGGGGATCGTGGTGGCGGTCGGGCTGGCCCTGGTGTTCTTGTGGCTGGGCTCCCGGGTGTTCGTCCGGGAGAACGCCTAAGCCGGGGTGTTCTCCGGGAAGTGGCAGGCCACCTTGTGGCCACCAGTGATCTCGGCCAGCGGCGGCTCCTGCTCCTCGCAGATCTGCTGCGCCTTCCAGCACCGGGTGTGGAACCGGCAGGCCGAGGGCGGGAACAGCGGGCTGGGCACGTCGCCCTGCAGCCGGATACGCTCGCGCCGTTCCCGCTGGCCCGGCTCGCTCCTGAGCGGCTCGGGCACGGGCACGGCCGAGAGCAGCGCCACGGTGTACGGGTGCCGCGGCCGCGCGTACAGCTTGTCCCGGTCGGCGATCTCGACGATCTTGCCGAGGTACATGACCGCGACCCGGTCGCTGATGTGCCGGACCACGGACAGGTCGTGCGCGATCACCACGTAGGTCAGGCCCAGCTGGTCCTGCAGGTCCTCCAGCAGGTTGATGACCTGAGCCTGGATCGACACGTCCAGGGCGGAGACCGGCTCGTCGGCGATGATCAGCTTGGGCCGCAGCGCGAGCGTGCGCGCGATGCCGATGCGCTGCCGCTGACCGCCGGAGAACTCGTACGGGTAGCGGTTGTAGTGCTCGGGGTTGAGCCCGACCAGCTCCAGCAGTTCCTGGACGGCCCGCCTGACCCCGCCCGGGGGCTGGACCTTCTGCACCCGGAACGGGGCCCCGACGATGCCACCCACGGTGTGCCGGGGGTTCAGCGAGGAGTACGGATCCTGGAAGATCATCTGGATCTCGCGCCGCAGCGGGCGCATCTGGCCGGCCCGCAGGGTAGTGATGTCCCTGCCGTCGATCACGAT